>CALBCO010000001.1 GCA_937927265.1 uncultured Verrucomicrobiae bacterium
ACTATGGATTCATCATCCCATGGGATTTCGCGGAATCAGGAAACTGAGAGCCGCCTTGTTCAACCGCCGGATGCGGAAAACCGCACGTCCGGTGGTGTGGAAGGCTCACGGGGCGCAATCCCCGTGAGCCCATCCGATCAAAACCATTCGGTTCACCGACGCGGCTGGGGAGGGGGCCCCTGCGTCTTGGAGTGCAGCGGGGCTGGACCCGTTTCCGGCCGAGCGGCGGCGGGTGCGAGCTTGCCGGGCGGGCAGGGTTTCGGTAGCCTTGCGCCCAATGCTATGGAATTAGGCACAGGCACGTCGCGGCCGCGCAATGTTGATTGGAAACGCGCGGCGGCGTTGCTGTACGGCGACTGGGGCACAAGCAAGGCGTATGTGACCGGCATCGCGTTCGCCATTGCCATGTACAGTTCGTTCTGGCTGGTGTTGGCGGTCAGCTTGCTGACGTTGGTGGTTGGCATCAACTACGTGTGGGTCTGCAAGTATTTTCCCGAAGGCGGCGGAGTCTATTCCGCGGCTCGGGCGCATTCGCGGCACTTGGCGTTGATTGGCGGGTTTCTGCTGGTGGCCAATTATCTGGTCACGGCTGCGTTGAGTTGTTTTGAGGCGTTTGTGTATTTCGGTTTTGGGTTTGAAGAAGCCAAACGGTGGGCGATTCTGACGATTTTTCTGATTGGCGCGATCAACTTTTTCGGACCGCGCCATTCCGGCGGTTTGGCAATCTGGTTCGCCTTGGGAACGGTGGTCGTGATGATCATGTTGGCGGTGGCGGCGCTGCCCCATTTGCCTGCCGCCATCGCCCAGGTGCAAGCGCCCCGCCGCGCGCCCTGGGAATGGTGGGTGGCGTTTACCGGGGTGATCCTGGCGCTGTCCGGCGTGGAATCCATCGCCAACATGACCGGGGTGATGAAGCTCGACAGCGGCGCGTCTCCGGCCCAACCGCAAGTGACGCGCACCGCCCGCCGGGCGATTGTGCCGGTGATGCTCGAAGTGGTCATTCTGACGACGTTGTTCGGGTTGGCCATGCACGCGATTCCCGCCATGAACGCGCAGGACCACGAGGGCGACATGCTCCGACATCTCGGACGCGTGTTTGTGGACGAAGCGTGGCAAGGCGTCCCGCTCCTGCACTGGCTCGGCCACCGCCACGTGTTTTCCACGCTCGTCAGTGTCGTCATTGGGGGGTTGCTCTTGAGCGCGACCAACACAGCCATTGTCGCGCTGGTCAGCGTCTTGTATTTGATGGCCAAGGATGACGAATTGCCGCGCCCGTTGGCGATGCTCAACCGCTTCGGCGTGCCGTGGATTCTCATGTTGATCGCGATTCTCGCGCCAATTTTGGTGTTGGACATTCAAAGTGAAAACGCCCTGCACGGCTTGGCGGTGCTCTACGCCATCGGCGTGGTCGGGGCGATTGCCGTCAACCTTGGCTCCTGCGTGTTGAACCGCCGGCTGCCCATGTTGCCGCACGAGCGCGCCATCATGGGCGTGACGTTCGTGGTCGTCCTGGCGATTGAGCTGACGATTGCGGTCACCCGGCCGATGGCGGCGTTGTTCGCGGCCATCGTGATCGGCTCGGGATTTGCGGCGCGGGCGATGCACCGCGGCCTGGGGATGCCGCCGGTGTTGTACCGCTGGGTGTATGGCTTGTCGGACTGGGCGCACGCGCGCAGCATTCCCGTGCCGGGGGTGTTATCCCGACTGCGCCGGACGTTGTTCCCGGAGGCGGTGGCGCGTCGGTTGATGGCCCAGCCAGCCCCGCAGCAACTGGCGGCTCTGGCCTCCCAACTCGGCCGGGAACAACCGGTGGGCGCGATTCTGGTCGCGGCGCGAGGCGTGACGCCGACGTTGCGGTACGCGGTCGAGGAAGCGCGGGCGCACGAAGCGCATTTATTTGTGCTGTTCGTGCGCGAACTGTTCACGCACATCCCGGTGCCGATGATTGAGGAGGAAGACCCCGAAGCGCAATCCGTCTTCGCGGCCGTTCAATCCATCGCGGCCGGGGTGAAGGTGACGACGATTTACGCGGTGAGCAATGATCCGGTGTGGACCATTCTCGACAACGCTGCGATTGCCGGGGTGGACCTGTTGATCATGGGCCACTCGCGGCGGTACGCGCTGACCCGGTTGTTGCGGGGCAATCTGATGCAGCAGGTGGCGCAGCACTTGCCGGAGGAAATCCGGTTGGTCATCGTCAGCTAATCGCGCCGCCCGCTATTGGAGGAAACCCCCGAGTGGGTTATCCTGCACCGCGGTGTGTTGCCAGAGAAAATACAGGCCCAGCGTCAGCCCGAGTAGGACGTTGAAAACAAACAACACAACGTAGAAGTAGTACGGATTCAGGATCCGGGCTTCGGCGCGCAGCAGTTCCCGGTAATCGCGCAATTCTCGAAAAATGCGCCACGGGAGAAAGCCGGTTGGAAAGCGCGCCCCGTACCGGTACAGCATCCGGCTGACCGCGAACCAGTGCAGGAACAATTGGAGTCCAATGCTGCAGCTCCACAAGATCAGCAGTCCCGGCAAGGCTCGTTCAAAAGGAGTCATAGCGTTTTAAGAAAAGTCGCCAGTTCGTGGGCGGTCGGACTTTTCGCCGTGCGCACGTAGTAGCCGGAAGTGCCCACCCCGAGTTGCAAGGCAACCTCGTCATCGGCACCCAACAACTTGCCCAGACAGTAGCCGGCGTTGAAATGATCCCCGGCCCCCGTGCTGATTAATGGTTGTTCCACAAATGGTCCGTTCACCTTCACCACCCCGGTCGGCCCGGCCGCCACGGCATACGCGCGCGGATGAACCACAACCGCGCTCAGTTGTAGTTGTTCCCGCACAAACTTCGCCACCGCGCCGACAGCCGCTTCGCCGCTGGCAGGGCCAGCGTAGCCGAGCACGCGCCCAATGGCAAAACTTTCTTTCTCGTTCAGCCCCAAGGTCGTGTCGAAGTGCTTCTGAAACCGGGCCAGAATCTCCAGCGCGCGCCGCAAATCAGCGGCATCCCGTTTTTCAGGGTCCGCCAGATCGAAAAACAACTGCCGCCGTGGCTGGGCCGGCAACAACGGGCACAACTCATCGAGCACGTGCTGCCAGATGTCGCTCATGAACGGCAGCATCGTCCAATTTTGCAGGCCGACCAGATGCGCCTGCGTGAACGCCGCCCCCAACACTTCCCGCCCAACACGTTGCAGCAGGTTCGCCCAAGTCACTTCCCGTAATGCCGCATGTTTGCCCAACATCAACTTCCCATCGTCGAACTCCAGCGCGTCGGTATATCCCGGCTCGGCCACGCTATACACCGTCGCCCGCTCCGTGAATTCCGCAAAGGCCGGGTGCACCGCCGGATAGCCCACGTTGCCGACGTAGGTCACTTTTACGCCGGCCACCGCCAGCGCGTTGGCCATGATCGGGCCGTTGCCGCCCAGTTTGGTGCGTTCGACCACCAACTCCACGTTGGTGCTTTGGCCGGCTGCCGCCGCAATCCGTTGCCCAAACGCCGCCAACGTCGGCACCCGCGTGAACTTGTCCGCGTTGAACCGCTTGTCCACCACGGCAATGATCGCGTCCACAAATCCGTCCAGCCCAATCGTCGCCCGTAACCCCGGCAAACTCGTTTGTCGAGCTTCCAAGTATGCGGCCGCACGCTGTGTTAATGACAATCGCTTCATGCCTGATGCACGAACCTCCTAACAGAAACCGCACTCTGGCTCAATCATCTTTTGCCAAACCGCGCCAGACCCGACTTGTCGCCTGCGCCCGGCAGTGGTTTACTGCGACCATGAAACTCCCGGGCACTCCTGATGTGCCTTTTCTTCTCCGCGCGCGCGGGAGTGGCGGATTGGCCCATGTTTCAAGGCGCGGGCCAAGCCTCACCGGCCAAGTGGCCACCTCGCTGTCAGCCAAGCCCTGCTCGATGGCCTGGCGAACGTAGATCTCGCGCATCAGGTCATCCCACGTCGCCTGCGGTGGTAACTGATCCACCAGTTCACGAGCCTGTGGTCTTATCATCGGAGGACTATCCCCGGTTTTCAGGGGGGCGCATCCCACCACCACGGAGATCCCCCATGCAACTGACCAAAGTCGCCCACCAATTGCGCCCGCAACTCCATCAGTTGCCGGGGATATGTTCTCCCCACTTTTCCATACCCCAAGCCGCCTTCATCGAGGAGATGCTCTCCAGTCTGAACCCCAGCCAGGACTGCAAACTCAGCGCCATCCGTCGCGCGCTCGACAAACCAATCACGCTGCAGAAGACCGCCGAGCGTCTTACGCATCATTTGGCGGCGCCCCACTCGGTCAGACACGGCCCCAACAGATCGTGGCACGCACCGCGTGGCGCATTCACCCCGACTCCTTGATCGTCGCGAACCCCACCGACATCCGCAAACCCTACGCGGAAAAGATGCCGTATGAGGCTCACCCTGCGCGATGGCCGCAGCGGCGGGAAGAAGGTGCACTTGGGATACGGCAGGCCGGCGCGCGCAACTGCCGGGGCGCAAGTTGGTGGAGGAGACGGTTCGGTTTATCAAGCAAAGCTACCGGTTGGAAGATCTGCGCGTGTGGGTGGAGGAACGGTTGCGCAATCTGGCGGCGTTGGTCGTGGTGGCGGCGTATTTTGCAGCGGTATGGTTGGGGGGATCGTTGAAGTGGGCGGTGCTGACGTCGCGAGTGACGAAGGTGGTCAAACGATTCTTCGGTGTGCCCGAGTTTCACTACTAGGCGCTGGCCGACGGACTGCGCGTCTTACAGTCGCGGCGGGGGATCAACTGCGGCCTGTGTCGCGCTTCTTGCCCCGCCGTCGCATCTGCCTAACTCCACCTTTTCAACACCCCATAGAAAAACCAGGGAATGTCCTTTTGCTTACGTAGCTTGAAACTGTTCACCCAAAGGCGTACGACACAATGTCAACAGTCAAAGCGACGGAGTCTCCTCCAAACGGCTGTGAGCGTTTGACAATCAAGCCGGGCGTCTCTTTGACTGACGAACTTTGGCTAGCTGAAGTTACCAGTTGACAGCACTTGTCAGATAATTCTATGCCGTAGCGGTTCAGCATTTGGTTTCTGTCGTGGTTACATTACGCGAAATTGCCCAACAAACGGGCCAGAGCATTGCCACGGTGAGCGCCGTGCTCAACCGCAAGGCTGAGAAGTATCGCATCTGTAAAGCCACGCAGGCCACCGTTCAAAAAACCGCCGAATTGTTGGGTTATGTCGGCAACTATCATGCTCGGACGTTGGCCACCGGTCAGTCGCAAACGTTGGGTTTCATATTCACGGTTTCGGAAACCCCGACGATGATGTACCAGTTTTTTCGTGAGTTGATCGCGGGGGCTGAACGACGGGCGTCGGCACTGGGGTTCAACATTCTCTTGATCGGTAATCCTCCGACCGGCAACCTGTTCGCTACCGCGATGGACATGCTGAAGACCCGACGCGTGGATGCATTGGTGACGTTCGGGAGGCTCCTGAAAGAGAACGCCACTTCGGGCACTCTGAATCCGGAATGGCGCATCGTCACTTTGGGTGAGTGCTTAGAGCCTATCCCAAAACCTTGTCTAGGATGCTATAATGGGCCGACAAGGAGGTCTTTATGGGGAAAATCGCATCGCGCGAGCGTTGGCTCGTGTCGGATGAGTTGTGGGATAAAATCGAACCGCTGCTGCCCAAGCG
>CALBCO010000002.1 GCA_937927265.1 uncultured Verrucomicrobiae bacterium
AGCGAACGCACTCGTGGATGAATCGGTTTCGTCGCATTCTGATTCGATGGGAGAAGAAGGCGGACAACTACTTGGCGCTGCTTCACTTCTGTTGCGGCATCATCACATACCGCTGTGCGGAGGTTTCGGGATAGGCTCTTATGATCCGTTGGTGATCAGTTTTGAGGACATGACCCGCGATCATTTAGACGAAATTCGTCGCCTGCTCCAGCAATGCGCCGAGCTGACAGAGGAAGAATTGATGCGCGATGTGTACGTCGAGATGCAGTTTGATCTTTGCCGGGCCTGTCAGCGCGCTTATCTGGCCAATCCGTTGCCACCGCCAGATACCGCTTGATTGTGCGCCGGGCCACTCGTACGCTGCCGCCATGCGCGTGGCGTTGTTCATCCCATGTTTTGTGGATCAATTCTTCCCGCAGATCGGGGTGGCGATGGTCCAAGTGTTGAGGCGAATCGGTCTTCAACCCGAATTTCCGGCGGACCAAACCTGCTGTGGCCAGCCGGCGTTCAATACCGGTTTTTGGGATGAAGCACGGCCGCTGGCGCGCCGTTTTTGCGCAATTTTCGAACCGTATGACGCCATCGTTTGTCCGTCTGGCTCCTGCACAGCTATGGTGCGGCACTTTTATCCCGAATTGCTGGGCGGCCCGGCGGCGGCCACAACCAAGACGTTTGAGTTCACCGAATTTCTCGTAAAGGAACTCGGTGTCGCCGATGTGGGCGCGGTGTTCCCAGCGAAGGTGACGTATCACGATTCCTGTCACACGTTGCGCGAATTGGGGGTCAAGGAGTACCCCCGCAAACTCTTGCGGTGTGTTCGCGGTCTCGAACTGGTGGAAATGGCGGCGGCGGAAGTGTGTTGCGGATTTGGCGGCACGTTTGCGGTGAAGTTCCCCTCGATCTCGACGGCGATGGCCGATACGAAAATCGAATCCATCCGCCAGACAGGCGCGACGCACGTGGTCAGCACCGATTCGAGTTGTTTGATGCATCTCGATGGCTATCTGCGACGGCAGAAGATTCCGATCAAAACGTTGCATCTGGCGGAGGTATTGGCGGCGCAATGAATCCGATCGCCCGGCAATTTCTTCGCGACGCCAATGCCAAAGCCGGCGACCGACAACACCGGGCCACCGTGCAGCGCAACATCGGCTTGTATGATGCCGCCGTGGCGCGTGGCAAAGCGCGGTTTGCCGATTGGTCAAACGGCCGCGCTCGGTTGGCGCAGATCAAGTGGGACGTGGTCAACCACCTCGACCAGTACTTGGAACAGTTCGAGCGGCAGGTGCTGGCCAACGGCGGCCAGGTGCATTGGGCCGAGACCGACGAGCAGGCCAGGCAAGTGATCGTAGGTATCGCTCGTAAACACGGCGTCCGCAAGGTTGTCAAAGCTAAGTCCATGACGACCGAGGAAATCCATCTCGTGCCAGCGCTGGAAGCAGCGGGCATCCGCACCCTCGAGACTGACTTGGGGGAATATATCTGCCAACTACGGGGTGAATTGCCGTACCACATCGTCACGCCCGTCATGCACCTCAGCCGGCAGGATGTGTCGCGGACGTTTACGGAAAAACTCGGTACACCGCCGACCGATTCGGCCGAGGAACTCACCGGAATTGCCCGGCGGCAGCTCCGGCAGGAGTTTCTGACCGCCGGGATGGGCATCACGGGAGCGAACTTCGCGATTGCCGAGACCGGCCAGATCGCGCTGACCGAAAACGAAGGGAACATCCGTCTCTGTTTTTCGTTGCCGCGCATTCACGTTGCCATCGTGGGCATCGAAAAACTGGTGCCGCGCGTGGAAGACCTTGCATTGTTTTGGCCGATGTTAGCCACCAGCGGCACGGGCCAGGCGGTGACGGGGACGAATTCGCTGGTGGGCGGGCCGCGGTGCGATGGCGAGCCGGATGGCCCCGAAGAGTTTCATGTCATTCTGCTCGACAACGGGCGCACGCGTCTCCTTGCGGATGTTGAGCAGCGCGACGCGTTGCACTGCATTCGTTGCGGCGCCTGTCTGAACGCTTGTCCCGTGTACCGGACCATTGGCGGTCACGCCTATCGCACGACTTACATGGGGCCGATTGGCGCGGTTATTACGCCGCATTTGCGCGGGCTGAATGACTGGGCGCATCTGCCTTATGCGAGCAGTTTGTGCGGTGCGTGCAGCGCCGTCTGCCCGGTCAACATCCCCGTACATCGGCATCTCTTGCACAACCGGCGCAGCGCCACCAGCCAAAAAGCCGGCGGGTTGCAGGCGGTGTTTACTGTCTGGCGCTGGTTTATGCAAGCGGCACCGCGTTACCGGCTTGGCGGTTGGCTGGCCCGGTGGTTCAGCCGCCGTGGTTGGGCGGCGCCGCCGTGGACCGACACGCGCGAGTTGCCCATTCCCCCGGCACAATCGTTTCGCGATTGGTGGAAGAACCAATGAATGTCGCCCGCGAAAACATCTTGGCGCGGGTTCGGGGTGCGCTGCGGGCGGCGGCACCCCGGCCGGTCCCGCCGACGGACGGGCCGGTTTTTCCTGCAGTTGCAGATCCGGTGGCGGTCTTCGCGCGCGAACTGACTGCCGTGAAAGGCGAATTGCTTGTGGATGCCGCGGCGTTGCGGGATTTCCTCAGCGGTTTTCGTTTGATTGCCAGCAGTGTGGCGGATGTGCCCGGCAACGCGAGTGTGCGGGAAGCGGAGCTTGGCGTGACCGGTTGTGAATGTCTGGTGGCGCAGACTGGCTCGGTGATTGTATCGGCGCGGGCGGCTGGGGGGCGGGCTTTGTCGGTGTTGCCGCCGGTGCATCTGGTGTGGGCGCGACGGGAGCAAGTGGTGCCGGATTTGGCGGCGGCGCTGACGTTGTTGCGGCGGCGGTATGACGGCCATTGGCCCAGTCAGGTTTCGTTGGTGACCGGGCCGAGTCGGACCAGCGACATTGAGAAGACGTTGGTGTTGGGCGCCCATGGCCCGAGACGGTTGGTGGTGTTTCTGGCGGGAGGTTAGGGCGCCGTCTTCGCGGGCCACGGGCACAATTTTCTGAGGGGACAGGTCGGGCAGGCTGGTTGTTTGGCCGTGCAAACGCGGCGGCCGTGGAATTGAAGCAAATGACAGAACCGCACTGCGTCTTGGGCGGGGACGATGGAAGTGAGGTCCGCTTCGACTTTGTCGGGATTGGTTTGGGTGGTAAGTCCCAAGCGCTGGGCGAGGCGCAAGACGTGGGTGTCCACACCGATGGCCGGTTGGCCGAAGGCATTGCCCAGAATGATGTTGGCGGTTTTGCGGCCGACGCCCGGCAGGGTGAGGAGGTCGGCGAGACGGTCGGGGACTTGGCCGCCGAACTGAGCAACGAGGAGAGCGGCGGCCTGGCGGATGGCGCGGGTTTTGTTGCGGTAGAAGTTGATCTGGCGGATGTCTTGTTCCTGGAGTTGGGTCCAATCGGCTGCGGTATGGTATTTCTTGAAGAGTTGGTCGGTGACTGTGTTGACGAGGTCGTCGCGGGCTTTGGCGGCGAGGATGAGGGCCACGAGGAGTTCGAGGGGGGTGGAAAACTTCAGCGCGAGTTTGGCGTCGGGGTGGGTTGTGTTCAGGATCGCCAGGATCTGGCGGACGCGGGCTTGTGCAGGGGATGGAGGGGTGCGGGTCACGATGAGGGGGATGATACGCAATTGGTGGAGCGAGTCAAATACGCGCCGGCCGGTGGTTTGACTTTGCCGGGGGCGGCCCGTAAGATGGCGCGGATGTGAGTGCCTGGTCAGTATGAGCAGCGGTTCCACAACCACAGTCATGACGTGGTCCTTCCCGTCGCTGGATGGGACGCGGGCGGCTTTGGGCTTGCTCGTGGCCGGGCTGGTTGGGTACGCGTATTTTGGCCAGAAAGTGGAAGGGGAGATGTCGTGTTATCAATGGTTGACCTCCCATTGGAGCAACATTTCCAATTACTCGCATGGGCCGTTGATTCCAGTGATTGCGGGCGGGTTGGTTTGGTTGAAGCGGCACGAGTTGGCCCATGTCTCGTTGCGGCCGTCGGTGGGGGGGTACGCGCTGATGGTGTTGGCGATGGGGGTGTATTATTTGGGCGTCAAAGCGGTGCAACCGCGGGTCGTGGTGTTTTCGTTTGTGTTGTTGCTGTACGGGTTGACGCTGACGCTGGGTGGTCGGGCGGTGTTTCGGATATTGTTTTTTCCGATCACGTTTCTCTTGTTGATGATCCCGTTGAACTTTCTGGAGGACCGGATTGGTTTCCCGTTGCGGATGTTGGTGGCTCAGATTGCCACGGGGATGTTGAACTGGCTGGGGATCGAAACGGTGCGGGTTGGGACGGCGATTCATTCGAGTGTGTTCAGTTTTGACGTGGCGGACCCGTGCAGCGGGATCCGTTCGTTGATGGCGCTGACGACGGTGACGGCGGCGTATGCCTATGTGACCCAACACCGGTTGTGGAAGCGGTGGGCTTTGTTTTTAAGTTCGATGCCGTTGGCGGTGTTGGGCAACCTGATGCGGGTGTTGTCCATCGCGATGGTCGCCCAAGTGTACGGTCAGGAAGTTGCGTCGCGGGCGTATCATGATTATTCGGGCTACATCGTGTTTGCGGTGGCGCTGTCGGCGATGGTGGTGTTTGGGGTGTTGTTGAATTTCCCTTACCGGCAGGTGTTGGAACATTGGTTGCAGCCCCCGGTGGAATCCCCGCCAGCGCCCCCGGAGGCCACCCAATCATGAAGGATCTTTCCTCCTCGTCGAGTGCGCCCCAGGTGCCGGCCCCCCCCGCGCCGGCGGCGGGCGGGGCGCGCGGGCCGACTGTGAGGCAACTGAGTTTGGTGGTGGTGATTCTGGCCGTCGGCTTGATCTTCACGGCGTTGACCTCCGACGTGACCCGGGTGTCCGAGGCGGGAGTGCGGGTGGTGAACGATCAGCCGTACTTGGAAGAGCGTGTCGGGGATTGGCAGGGTGGCGCGCTCATGGGGTTGACCGAGGAGGAACAACGGCTGTTGCCGTCGGACACTCAAGGGGGGCGCCGGCTGTATCTCAACAGCCTGAGCAACGAAGTGTACTGCTCGGTGGTGCTGGCGGGGCGGGATGTGACGAGCATTCACCGCCCCGAATTGTGTCTGCCGGGCCAGGGTTGGGTGATTCAATCGGAGTACACCGAGGCGATTCCGGTGGCGCAGGTGCCGGGCGGCACATTGAAAGTGATGCGCATGAACACCGCCCGCACCATCCGCCTGCCCAATGGCCAAACCGCGCGCCTGCAATCCATCTTTCTCTACTGGTTTGTCGGGAAAGATCGGTTGACGCCCTATCACTGGCAGCGCATCCTGTGGACCACCAAGGACCGCGTGCTCCATAATACCAATCACCGCTGGGCCTACATTTTGATTCATATCCCGATGGGGGTGGAATCACCCGACACTCCTCGGCAGGCGGAGGAAGCGATGAAGTTGGGTCGGGATTTCGTGCAAGCGATTTATCCCACCCTGCTGCCGCGCTCGTAACTGCCCGTTCAGGATTTATGCCCAGCACCCGCAAAGAAGTGACCGTCCAGTTTCACCAACTGTCCGATGCGTTGTTGATCGCCGTGGTGTACTGGCTCGTCTACGCGACCCGCGAATCGCTCGCGTTTTGGTTTCCGGGGGAGATCAGTCCGATTGCCCCCTTCCGCTACTACAAGTGGCTCTACCTGGTCATCCTGCCGGCCTATCCATTCCTGCTCGATGTGAACGGGTTTTACGACCGGCCTGTGAACGTTCGTCTCTGGCCAACCCTTTGGATTCTGGTCAAGAGCACGGCGCTGTGTTTGTTGGCGGTGATTGCGGTGTTGTATTTTCTTCGCGCCGCCGCGGTGAGCCGCGGGGTGGTGGTGCTGTTTGGCGCCGTGAGCGTGCTCGTCTTGCTGGCGAAGGCCCGCCTTTACCAGTGGTACGCCCGCCACGCCGCCCGGCGCGGCCAAGCCCGGCACGCCGTGCTGCTGGTCGGCTCGCCGGACTGCAATGCGGAATTCGAACGCTTGCTTGCGGAAAGTCCCGAATGGGGCATGCGCGTGGCCGCCCGGCTCGACCCCGCTCGCGAATCCCTCGCCACGCTGCCCGATTTGCTCCACCGCGAAGCAATCAGTTGTGTCATCTTCAACGTTAGCCAGGAACGATTCAGCGAAATCGAACAAGCCATCCTTGCCTGCGAAATCGAAGGCGTCGAAGTTTGGCTCGTGGCCGACTTCGTGAAGACCAGAATTGCCCGGCCCTCGGCGGGCAGTTTTTTGGGCAAACCCTTGTTGGTGTTTCGCAGCGCGCCGGATGTGTCGTGGCAGTTTCTGGCCAAACGGTTGGTAGACGTGGCTGGCGCGGCGATCGGTCTGCTCATTCTCGGGCCGTTGGTGATGCTGCCGGTGGCGATCCTCATCAAACTCACATCACCCGGCCCTGTCTTTTTCCGCCAAAAACGCAGCGGCCTGCACGGTCGCCTCTTCACGATGTACAAGTTCCGCTCGATGGTCAGCAACGCCGAGATGCTTCGGTCCGAACTGGAGGCCTTCAATGAAATGAGCGGTCCGGTCTTCAAAATGCGGGACGATCCGCGCGTTACGCCTGTTGGACGCTTCTTGCGCCGCACCAGCCTCGACGAACTGCCCCAACTCTGGAACGTCCTCAAGGGCGAGATGAGCCTCGTCGGCCCGCGCCCGCCAATCCCCAGCGAGGTGGAGCAATACACCCCCTGGCATCGCCGCCGCTTGTCCATGAAACCCGGCTTGACCTGCCTGTGGCAAATCAGCGGCCGCAATGAAGTGGACTTCGACCAGTGGATGAAACTCGACCTGCAATACATTGATAACTGGTCGCTTTGGCTTGACCTGCGCATCCTGGTCCGCACCATCCCCGTTGTCCTGGGTGGGTTGGGCGCCCGCTAAGCCCAGGGATGCGGCGGAAGGTCTTTTTGATTGCGCGGTCAGTGTTTTTTTGCGATGCACCACCCCATGAGCACCATGAATGCGCCTTTCGTTTCGGTGGTGACCGGCGGGGCTGGTTTCCTGGGATCGCACTTGGTCGACCGGCTGCTGGCGGCGGGCCATCGAGTCATTGCCATTGATAATCTCTTGACCGGCAGCACCGATAACATTGCTCACCTGGCTGGTCATCCGCGGTTCACCTTCATCAAACACAATGTCACCGAATACATCTACCTCGCCGGCCCGGTGCATTACGTGTTTCACTTCGCGTCGCCGGCCAGCCCGATTGACTATCTGGAACTGCCGATCCAGACCTTGAAAGTCGGCTCGCTCGGCACGCACAACACCCTTGGCCTCGCCAAAGCCAAAGGCGCCAAATACCTCCTTGCCTCGACCTCGGAATGTTACGGCGACCCGCTCGAACATCCGCAGAAAGAAACCTACTGGGGCAACGTCAACCCGATTGGCCCGCGCGGCGTCTATGATGAAGCCAAACGATTCGCCGAAGCGATGACGATGGCCTACCACCGCTACCACAATATGGACACCAAGATCGTCCGCATCTTCAACACCTACGGCCCGCGGATGCGGCTACGCGACGGTCGGGTCGTGCCGGCGTTTATCAGCCAGGCGTTGCGTGGCGAGCCGCTGACCGTGTTTGGCGAGGGGAAACAAACCCGCAGTTTTTGTTACGTCAGCGACCTCATTGAAGGCATCTACCGGCTTTCCCAGTCCGACTACCACGAGCCGGTCAATATCGGCAACCCGACAGAGTTCACGATCCTGGAGTTTGCCCAACTGGTGCTGAAACTTACCGGCAGCCAGAGTGCGCTGACCTACAACCCGTTGCCCGTAGATGACCCGAAACAACGCCGGCCCGACATCAGCTTGGCGAGAAAACTACTGCACTGGGAGCCGCAAGTGGACTTGCTCAGTGGCTTGAGCCGGACAATTGAGTATTTTCGCGACAAAGTGTAGCTGCTCGCCTCGGTCACACGGGGGAAGCGGTGCCGACACATCACGACTCTGCGATTTCTTCCGATTGGCCCCCTTGGATGCCACCGGCGCCCCCGTTGCCGGCCTGACCCTCGCGGGCCGTCCGCGGGGGCCCTTCTTTCGTGTAACTTTCTCCCTTGGCAACCAAAGCGCCGCCGGCCCGTCGCGCTCACGTCTTGGAGTGCGGTGCGGGCGCGTTGCTTTCCCGGCCAGAGTACTGTTGGTTTCCAGCCGATCGTGGGGGACGGCGCAAACAGGAATGTCTGCGCCACCTCCAACGACTGGAGGAAAGTCTGGTGTCCAAACGACGCCACTCGTCGTGCAGGAGCAAGGGAAATCAGAGGGAATGGAAGAGTTTGCCATTGGATCGGTTGTCCGGAAGAGCGAGTAGGAAGAGTTTGTTGACTCATGTCTCGTTCTGACCGGCCCGCTCGGAAAATGTTCACTCCCAAATGAGACTTTCAGCATCTGGCTAGCGGCTGAGGTGCTGCCGGCGCTGGGTGTACCATATCCTTGTTATACCTATAACAGTTGAGTGGTCGGCCCCCAAAGGCGGAACCACGGTGGCGTGCCCGACTGAAAATATGATCTGCCACCAACCGGTTGGGACTGAAATTTTGAAAAGGTTGGCGCGCGCCGCGGTGTCAGTCGTTGCAGAGACGAAGTCGTGCCGCACCAAGTCGCACTGTAGTGCAGAACAGTCCCTTGCTGACAGTCGCCAGTATCGCTAGATGGCGACATGTTTTGACGACACCATTCCCCAACCCATCGGCGATGCTGACTATAGCTATTGGTCGTTGGTCAAAACTGTTTGCGCCCCCAAGGGGCCGCAATGCGAATTGCTTGCATGTCTTGCCTCAGCAAGCTCATACCAGAAGAAGCACAACAAGCGTGTGGAACTGCCGCGCGCCCCCAATGGAGGCAAATGTGGCGCCGAACAATGCCTCCAAAATGTTGTGAGCACAAGCAGATCAAGCGAAATACCTTTTTGCCTGCCGAACTTGGGCTAATCATTAGTACGAGGAGAATTCAAATGGACGAGGCGTGATACTTTGGGGCCTTGCCCCCACTTCTGCCGCCTACTACCGACCCAGCGCCACTGACGCGGTTCCGGCCCGGCGCGCCAGCGTCTTGGGGGGTAGTGCGGTAGCGTCGCTTTCTCAGCCGGCAACCGTCCGGGACGGCTGGCTTGCGGAGGCTTGCCTGTCCCGGACGCCACAAGAATCTCTCCGCCACTGTTGTCAACAGCGGACCAGTGGGCTGCCGTGCGTGCACCGCCGCTGCTCGTGATTCAGGCATCCCCCCCGGCCCGTCAGTCTTTCAAGCGACGGGCCATCCAACTGCCAACGAACACAGCGCAGAGCGCCAGCGCCACCACGCCCAACCAGCGCAGCACCGGCCCCGGCGGCGCCATCTTCAGCCACGCTGGCCAAATCGCCCACAACACGGCTCCCGCCACCAGAAACACCACCATCAACCAGCCGAGAAACTCGAACGTTTGTTTCTCCTCGCGCAATTCACTCCGCAACCGGGCAATGGTTGCCCGATCCAATCGAAGTTGTTGGGCGGCCTCAGCTTCAAGCATCTGCGGATCCGTCGCGGTGTTCAGAAACTCCTGCAACAACCGCCGCGCCGCGGTCGCCTGATGTTCCAAGACGAAGATGCCGTTGACTTCCGCGCGACCGCTCATTTCCTCCACGGTATTCAGTGGCGGCAGCTCGGGCGGAGTGCGGACGGTGGCGGTGATCCCGTTGCCCTGAAGGTAGCCGGCGATGATGTTGCCTTCCCATTCATTGCGGGCTTGATGAATGCGGACGAGCTTTTCGTTGGTTTCTTGTTGTGGCTCGTTCATGTTATAATCTACTCCTTCCGATGGCTCACGTCAGCAACTGTTCGCGAATGCGGCTCACCAGGTCATCCAGATAGAACGGCTTGGGGATGTACCCGCGCAGCCCTTGCGCCATCAGCCGCTGGGCGACCGCGCTCTCGCAGGCCGTCAACAACAACACCCGCACCTGCGGGTTGATCCGTTGCAGGTGCTCAAATACCAAATCGCCCGTCATCTCCGGCATCAGATAATCCAGCAACACCAAATCAATTTCCGGCCACTGTCGTTCGTAGATCTCCAACCCCGCCACCGCGCCCGGCGCCGTCAGCACCCGGTCGCCGGCGGCCATGAGCACCATCTCCAGAATGTTCAGAATCTCTACCTCGTCATCGATCGCGAGAATTTGCGGCCCCGAACTCGCTTGGGCGCTCGTGTTCATGCGCATTGCATCGCTGGTGGCCCCTGTATATCATCCGGCCACGGAAGCCAACAAGATGAAAAACACCTTTACCCATCAAGTCGTCATTGTCACCGGCGCCTCGAGCGGCATCGGCGCCGCGACGGCGCAGGCCTTTGCCGCCGCGGGCGCACGGGTCGTGCTCGCCGCCCGCCAGCAGGAGCGACTCCGCACGCTGGCCGCCACCCAGCCCGACCAGTTTCTTGTCGTGCCAACCGATGTGACGCAGGATGCCGACGTGACCCGGCTGGTCGAGACCACGCTGTGGCAGTGGGGCCGGGTGGACATCCTCGTCAACAACGCCGGTTTGGGTATGCGCGCGCCTGTGGAAGCGACGCCGTTGGCGGATGCTCAGTACTTGATGGACGTGAATTTCTTCGGCTTGTTGCGCTGCACGCAAGCCGTCCTGCCGCATTTCCGCCGGCAGGGACGCGGTCAAATCGTCAACGTGGGCAGCATCCTCAGTTTGCTGGCCACGCCGCGCAACGGGATCTATGCGGCCAGCAAGTTTGCCGTCCGCGCCCTGAGCGATGCGTTGCGGATTGAACTGCACGGCACCGGGATTGACGTCATTTTGATCATGCCCGGCTACACCGACACGCCGTTTTTCGAGAACCAATTTCGCTACGGCGGCCCGGCGCGCATCGGCCCGCTGCGGGGTGTCCCGCCCGAGACGGTGGCTCGCGCCATTCTGCGGGCGTGCGTCCGCCGGCAACGAGAGGTGGTGCTGACCTTTCCCGGCAAGTGCGGGGCGTGGATTAAACGCTGGTGCCCCCGTCTGCTCGACTGGGTTCTCGCCCGGCAGCGCGACCGAACTTGACGAGGGCAGGGAACTTGAGATGATGCCCACAATTCTGAAAGGAGACTAATCATTTGAAACAGGCATTAATTGTTTGGGGTGGATGGGCGGGACATGAGCCGCAAGCGTGTGCGGACGTGTTTGCGCCGTGGCTCAAGACCCAAGGCTACGAAGTTACGGTGCGCGACACGCTCGACGCCTTTCTGGAGCCGGCAAAACTCCGAGCCTGCGACCTTATTGTGCCGATCTGGACAATGGGCCAGATCACCAAAGAACAACGCGACGGCTTGCTGGCGGCGGTCAAGAACGGCACGGGCATTGCCGGATTCCACGGCGGGATGGGCGATGCGTTCCGCAACGACACCGAATACCAATTCATGGTCGGCGGCCAATTCGTCGCGCACCCCGGCGGCATCATTGATTATACGGTGCGGATTACCCAGCCCAGCGACCCGATCATGGCCGGACTGAAAGATTTCTCGATGCATTCCGAGCAGTATTACATGCACGTGGACCCGTCCAATGAAGTGCTGGCGACCACCACGTTTAGCGGTGCACATTGTGATTGGATTGCTGGCACGGTCATGCCAGTCGTCTGGAAACGTCGCTACGGTCAGGGCCGCGTGTTCTATTCGTCGCTCGGCCATGTCGCGAAGGATTTTGACGTGCCGGAATGCCGCACGATCATGCAACGCGGCATGCTCTGGGCCAGCCGATGAATCTGGTGGTTGAGGCCGAATCCTTCCGCAATTTGGGCGGCTGGGTGATTGACCAGCAGTTCATGGATCAAATGGGCTCGCCCTTTTTGCTGGCGCACGGATTGGGTAAACCAGTGGCCGATGCGACCACCACTGTTCGGTTCCCGGCCCCAGGCACAGACCGGGTCTGGGTGCGGACGCGCGACTGGGTGGGCGAATGGAAACAGCCCGGCACGCCGCCCGCGCAACGCGCGGAAGGATCACCGGGCGCGTTCCAGTTGCTCATCAACGGCCAACCGCTCGCCACGGCGTTCGGCACCGAGGGCGCCGCGTGGCATTGGCAAGACGGCGGCACCGTCGAGATCACCAACCCCGAAGTCGCGTTGGCACTCCATGACTTGACCGGCTTCGAAGGGTGCTGCGACGCGATTGGATTCAGTCAGGACCTCAACGCTGAACCGGTGCGCCAGTTGGCTCCGGTGGAGGATGGCGGCGCGGTTGATTTCGTCGTGGTGGGCGGCGGAATCGCCGGCGTGTGCGCGGCGGTCGCGGCGGCTCGGGAAGGATTGCGCGTGGCCTTGGTGCAGGACCGGCCGGTGCTGGGCGGCAACAACAGTTCCGAAGTCCGCGTCTGGCTTGGCGGCGAAACCCGGTTCGCGCCCTATGCCAACATCGGCAATCTCGTCGCCGAACTTGAACCCACCCGGCATGCGCATGATGGCCCCGGCAACACCGGCGATCTTTACGAGGATGACAAACGAATCGCCCTCTGCCGGGCGGAAAAGAATCTGACATTGTTCCTCGGCTGGCGCATGAATGCGGTCGAAATGGCCGGTCAAACCATTCGGGGCGTCATCATGCAGGAGATCACCACCGGCCGGCGACTACTCATCACCGGTCGCTGGTTTGCCGACTGCACCGGGGATGGTGAGTTGGGCTACCGCGCCGGCGCGGAATTTGATCTCACGGCCCAACAACACATGGGGATGACGAATATGTGGAATGTGCGGGATACCGGCCGGCCCACGATTTTTCCGCGTTGTCCGTGGGCGTTGCGGCTCGACGATCAACCGTTTCCCGGACGCGGTGATTTTTGCGGGCAGTTTGCCAAACCGGGCCTCAGTTCGTTGGGCGGCTGGTTCTGGGAAAGCGGCTTCGACCGCGATCCGATAGCCGACGCCGAGCGAACACGAGATTGGAATTTCCGCGCCATGTACGGTGCGTGGGACGCGCTCAAGAACGCGGATCACGCCTACGCCACGTATGAATTGAACTTCGCCGCGTACATCGCCAGCAAACGTGAATCGCAGCGATTACTGGGCGATGTGGTACTGACGCGCGAGGCGGTGCTGGCCGGGCAGTCATTCCCCGACGCCTGTTTCCCATGCACTTGGACGGTGGACTTGCATTACCCGGAGCCGGCTTTCCAAAACGGATTTGAGGGCGAGGAATTCATCTCGGTCTCGAAACACGACCACTACGATAAGCCGTTCTGGGCACCGTATCGGTGCTTGTACTCGCGCAACATCGCCAACTTATTCATGGCCGGCCGCGACATCAGCGTCACCCACGAGGCGCTCGGTGCGGTCCGCGTGATGCGCACGACCGGCATGATGGGCGAAGTCATCGGTCTGGCCGTCGCTCTTTGCCGGCAACACAATTCGATGCCGCGGGATATTTATGCCCGGCATCTCGACGCGTTTCGTCAACAACTACAACGAGGAGTCAAACCCCACTCACCATGAAACCAATCCCAGTCGGCATCATTGGCTGCGGCAAAATCTTCGGCGCTTATGCCGGGGGCTGCGGCGGATTCGACATCATCAAGGTCGTCGCCTGCGCCGACCTCAACCGCGCAGCGGCGGAGGCGAAAGCCCAAGAGTTCAACGTGCCGAAAGTTTGTTCGGTCGAAGAACTGCTCGCCGATCCCGAAATTGAGATCGTCATCAACCTGACGGTGCCGCAGGCACACGCGCCGCTCAATTTGCAGGCGCTCGCCGCCGGCAAACACGTGTACACCGAGAAACCGTTCGCAGTGACCCGCAAAGAGGCGAAGGCGGTTTTGGCGGCGGCCAAGAAAGCCAAACGCCGCGTCGGCAGCGCGCCGGACACGTTTCTCGGGGGTGGGATCCAGACCTGCCGGAAGTTGATTGATGACGGCGCGATTGGCCAGCCGGTCGCGGCGGTGGCGTTCATGATGTGCCCCGGCCACGAATCGTGGCATCCGAGTCCGGCCTTTTACTATCAACGCGGTGGCGGGCCGATGTTGGACATGGGGCCGTATTACCTCACGGCGCTGGTCAATCTGCTCGGCCCGATCCGCCGGGTGACCGGCTCGGCGAAAATCAGTTTCCCCGAACGCACCATCACCAGCCAACCGCTCGCTGGCACGAAAATCAACGTGGAGGTGCCGACGCACTATGCCGGAGTGATGGATTTTGCCAACGGCGTGGTCGGCACCGTCATCATGAGTTTCGATGTGACCGGTCACACCTTGCCGAACATCCAAATCTACGGCAGCGCGGGCACGTTATGGGTGCCGGACCCGAACACGTTCAAAGGGCCTGTTAAACTGAAGCTGCGCGGCGAGAACGAGTGGCGCGAGGTGCCGTTGACGCACAGCGACGCGGTAGGCCGCGGGATCGGCGTGGCCGACCTGGCCTATGCGTTGCAGTCGAACCGCGACCATCGGGCGCACGGGGCGCTCGCCTATCACGTCCTCGATGCGATGCAGGCGTTTCAAGAAGCGTCTGAGAAGGGCCAACACATCAAGCTCACAAGCACCTGTGACCGCCCCGCGCCGTTGCCGGTGGGTCTGCCCGCCGGCACGCTCTGAGAGGGAACGATACAGTCTGCCGGCCTCGTTCCCGCCAAACTGATCTCAGCCAGCCGTCACACCGGTGGCTTCGAGGCTTTTCGTCTGAAACGGAAACCCGGTGGGCCGGTCCCGGCGCCGGCCGCCAAAATAAAATGGCTGCCGAACCTGCCGCCACGCGCGATGGCCCCAGCGGAACGAGCGGAAGGGATCACGGATGCGGTCCATCTCCGCCAACAACGCATCGTGCAACCGGTCGCGCGCGCCATGATGCGCGGGGTCATTGATGAGATTCGTCATCTCGCCGGGATCGGTGGCGAGATCGTACAACTCATCGGTCTCGAACAGATTGATCACCAGTTTGTGCCGACCATCGGTCAGGCAACGGATCGGGTAGAACTCGCCCCAGTCATCGTGATTGATAGCAAACCGGCTGAAACTCACTAACGCCGTCTCGCGAGCGGTACCCTGCGGATTCGCCAAGACCGGCCGCAAACTCACGCCCTGCAAACATTCCGGCCGCTCGATACCAGCGAAGTCCAGAATTGTCGGGACAATGTCCGTGTGACTCGCCAGCGCCGATGTCGTCGCGCCCTGCGGCCCGCCCGGCAGACGGACGATGAACGGGATGTTGCAAAGCTCCTCGTACATCATCGGCCCTTTGCCGACCAACCCGTGCGCGCCGAGCATGTCGCCGTGATCGGACGTGTAAATAATCATTGTGTCGTCGCCGTGCAGCCGCTGGACGGTATCGATCACGCACCCGATTTCCCGGTCAATGAAGCTGTTGTAGCCCAGAAATCGCAATCCGCCCGACGGATCCATGCCGGTCGTGTTGGCTTGTTGCTGCTGAATCTGCTGGAGCAACGGCCGATCCGCCCCGACCGGCTTGCGATTCGGTCGCGGTGGCAAATCGGCGGCGGTGAATTTCTCCCAGTACTCCGGCGGCGCAACGCACGGCCCGTGCGGTTCATCAAACGACATCGCCAACACGAACCGGTTGTCGCCAACCCGCTCCAGAAAATCAATCGCCCGGTTCGCCACCCGGTGCCCCCAAATGTTTTCCGCCGTGAATCCCGCCCGGCGCAAGTCGGTCGCCGTCCGGCAGGACAGGTAGTGCCGGAACGTTTCCGGGCCGATGTCTGCGGCATAACACTTGCCATCGTACCACCAGTCCGGCTCGAATCCGCCACCCGGCACGCCGTCGCCAAAATAGCCGGTCCCATCCAGATGCCACTTTCCGGTATAGGCCGCCCGGTAACCGTAGTGGCGGAGGATCGTGCCCAGCAACGGGGTCGTCGCATAGGGCGGCACGTTGTTGCACCACGCCCCGTTGGTGACCGGGTGCGTCCCGCTGAAAATCGCGCTGCGCGCCGGTGTGCAGCGCGGACAGGTCGTGTACGCGCGGTCAAACCGGAGTCCTGTCGCGGTGAGCCGGTCGAGGTTGGGGGTGTCGAGGTGTGGCAGCGCCATAGGCGCCGATCATTTCCCGATTCTGGGTGTCAGTCATGATGATGACGAAGTTCATCAGGAGAGGAGTATAGCCGGCGAAACGCGCATCCTGCTACTTCAATCTTCACTTCAATCCTCACACGGGCGCATCTTGATACTACCACCGTTGTAGGCGCGAGCCTGCTCGCGGCCCGGTTCTTTTTCCGCGGGAGAACAACTC
>CALBCO010000003.1 GCA_937927265.1 uncultured Verrucomicrobiae bacterium
GCCAACGCCTGGCCGCCGAGCTGGGTCATCAAGGCGTGGCTCATGCGCTCGCCGCCGTGGCGGGCAACGGCGTGCGCGACTTCGTGACCGATCACCACGGCCAGGCCGGCCTCGTCTTGGGTGATCGCCAGGATGCCACTGTAGATGCCCACTTTGCCGCCCGGCAGACAAAACGCATTGATGGTTTGCGGATCGTCGAACAACACAAATTCCCATTGCGCATTCGGCAACGTGGCCACGGCGGCAATTCGTTGGCCGACGCGTTGGACGAGCGCGTTGTGTGCGGCGTTGCGGGAGACAGGCGTGCTCTTCTTCAGTTTGTCAAATTCGGTCAAGCCGAGTTGGACTTCTTCCGCCGCCGAAGTGAGCAACAGTTGGCGGCGACCGGTTTCGGGGACGGTGGCACACGAGAGGGCCAGCCCCGCCAAGAGCAGGGCCAGCCAACGGCCGGGCATTCGAGATTGGTTCATGGGCAAAAAATAGCAAATCCCAGTGACGGAGCCAACGGTTCGTCCTGATTCGACGGGGAGGCGGTACGTGGATGATGGGCACGGTGGTTCACCAACTTATGACGGGATGGTGTTGAACATGTGGCTGATGCTGGTTGACGAACCGAAGCGGCAGCGCCTTTTAAAGGAACGGTTCGTTAGGGCAGCCGCATCTAAATTCTGATTGTAGCCGCGAGCCTGCGCGCGGTTTACTGAAGAACGGCGTGGCGCGACTGACCGCGAGCAGGCGCGCGGTTACAAGATCGGGATGGCGGGCTGTATTCCGTCCGTATGTGTCGGAATTGCAGAAAAATTAGATGCGTCTGTCCTGGACGGTTCGCCGCCGTTGACAGCCGGCAATTCGGGAGTAGTATCACCGCAGTTTCACGTCTCGAGGCATTTATGGCAAGACAAAATGCAGTTGGACATGCGGAACACACTGAGAAAGCGGATTTGTCAGGGCTGTCCGGCCAGATTGAGCGCCCCATCAAGCTCACCATGCTCGGCGCTGGCAGCGGCTTCACCCCGCGGCTGGTCAATGACGTGTTTTTGATTCCCGGTGCCGACCGCGGGGAGGTCGCGCTTGTGGACATTGATCGCAACCGTCTCCTGACGATGTACAAGATTGTCAAGTTACTCGCAGAAAAACATGGGAAGACCGGCTGGAAAATCACTGCGACGACAAAACGTCGTGAGGTGTTGCCGGGCACGGATTACCTGGTCAGTTGCATTGAGGTCAGTGGCCTTGCTTGTGTGCGGCACGACAACGACATCCCGGCCAAGTACGGCGTGGACCAGTGTATCGGCGACACCATCGGGCCGGGCGGGCTGTTCAAAGGACTGCGCACGATTCCCGTGTGGCTGGAGATTTTGCGCGACGCGGAAGAACTCTGCCCGCGTGCCATTGTGTTGAATTACACCAACCCGATGAACATGATGTGCCTCGCGTCCGGCCGGGCAAGTCGGATGGCGGTCTTCGGTTGCTGTCATGGGATTCAGGGCACGAGTCATCTGTTGGCCAAACGCGCCGGCGTGCCGTACGCGGAATTGGACTGGGAATGCGCTGGCATTAATCACTTGGCGTGGTTCACCAAACTCGAGCACCGCGGACGAAATCTTTATCCCAAACTCATGCGCCAAGCGCGCGCCGATATTGCGCGCGCACTACGTCAGGGACCCGCCCGTCGCTACAAACGCCTCAGCCTCAGCCGGTGGGAAATGCCTGATTGGGAACAGGATCTCATTCGCAAAGACATGATGCTGCATTTCGGTGCGTTTATGACGGAAGGATCCGGGCATTTGAGCGAGTACCTCCCCTACTACCGTAAGAGGTCCGATCTGTTGCGTCTTTATACCCGGCCCGGCTACAACGGCGGGTCGGGTTTCTATGCCGAAAACTGGCCGAAGTGGCGCGCGGCAGCGGACCGCCAGCGGCTGGCCATGATTCGCGGCGAGGCCCCGCTGGGGTGGCCGCGGAGTTGGGAATATGCATCGTGGATTATTGAGGCGCGGGAAAAAGATTCCCCAATCCGCGTCCATCTCAATGTCATGAACCAGCACAAAGGCGGGGGGCCGCTCATCAGCAATCTGATGCCCGATGGCTGCGTTGAAGTGGCCTGCTTGGTCAACCGCAACGGCATTCAACCGACCGTCTATGGCCGATTGCCGGCCAACATGGCGGCGTTGTGCGAGTCCAACATGCGGATGTTCGACCTCGGCGCCGACGCCGCGATTCACAAGAGTGTCGAACTCGCCACCCAAGCGATGCTGCTGGATCCGTTGACTGCCGCGTGTTGCTCACCCTCCGAAATCAAAAAAATGACGCTGGAATTGTTCGCCGCCGAGAAAAAGTTCCTCAGCGGATATAAGTAGTTGCCCGCTGCCCCCGTTAGTACACCAAGGCGCCGAGCAACACGAACACTCCCCCGACTGCCACGCCCAAACCGGCCACGAGCCGACACCGCCGGTCGGTCGCCGTGGCCCATTGAATCCAATCGCGGAAATGGTGCGGCGCGGCGGCCATCCAGATCGCCACGATCACCCCCAGATACACCAATACGGTCACGACGAGCCGCCAGGGGGTTTCGCTCGCGTCCGCGCCATCCAACACCACTTTGCCCACCAGCAACGACACCGCTGCCGCCCCGCGCATCGCGAGGTATTGGTTGCCGAACTGAATGACCAACCAGTACGCGATTGGCACGCCGACCACAATCACCGGGCGCGCCCAGACCCAATCCTCGGTCGCCGCGCCGTACATCACGATGCCCGCCCACACAGCCGCCATCCCGATCAGCACCCGGCCCCAAAACACCGACCGCGGAAAGGCGCGCGCCCAATCCCGGTACTTGGCCGGAGCCAGCACGCCAGGCAGCCGCCCCGCGATGATTGCCACGCCCAACACCAATGAAGTAATTGCCAACCGGGTCATGTGAGTTCTCCGTACAACGTCGTGCGATTCGCCCGCGTGATCCGCACCGGCACCAGCCGCCCGCGCAAGTCGTCCCCGCCGGCCAACACCACGCCGTGATTGGTCCGCGTGCGGCCGAACAGACGGGCGGGATTTTTCGGACTGCGCCCTTCCACCAGCACTTCAACCGTGGCGCCGACGCGCTGGGCGTTTTTGCGTGCCACGTTCTCGTTGATCAGATTGAGTAAGATCCGATGCCGCTGTTCTTTGACCTCCCGGCTGACTTGGTTGGGCAGGTCGGCTGCCGGCGTGCCGCGCCGTGGCGAGTACTTGAACAAATACGCCTGATCAAAGCCCACCTCTTGCACCAACGCCAATGTGGCTGCGAAATCCTCATCCGTTTCACCGGGAAAGCCAACGATGATGTCCGTGCCCAACCCAATCCCCGGCCGGGCCGTGCGCAACTTCTCGACGATGCGCAGATAACTGTCCCGTGTATAGCCGCGTTTCATGGCTTTGAGAATTCGATCTGACCCGGTCTGCACTGGTAGGTGGGCATATTCACAGAGCTTCGGCAAATCCCGATAGGCCTGCACGAGATCGTCGCCAAAACCTTTTGGATGTGGGGAGGTGAACCGCAGGCGTTCCAAACCCGGCACGTCATGAACGGCAGTCAGCAATTTGACAAATTCTGATTTGCCGCCCGTCATGCGCCCATAACTGGTCACAATCTGGCCGAGTAACGTCACCTCTTTGACACCGACAGACACGAGTTGTCGGACTTCCTCGACGATTTCCGGGATGGGCCGGCTGCGTTCGGGGCCGCGTGTGGCCGGCACGATGCAGAACGTGCATTGCATGTTGCATCCTTGCATGATGCTGACGAATGCCGTCACGCGCTGGTTGCCATTGACGTCGAGCACGTGGTCTTTCACCGCCGACTCGCTGCCGGCTTCCGCCGCCACGTCCACGATGGGTTGGCGGGCCGCCCAGAGACGGTCCAGGTACTCTGGCAAATGATGAAAACGTTGGGTGCCGACCACCAAGTCCACGCCCGGCAAATCCTGCAACAACCCAACGCCACGCACCTGCGCCATACATCCCAAGAAGCCGAGCACGACAGCGGGGCGCTTGCGTTTGAGGTGGGCGAGCGACGCCATCTTGTTGAGGGCCTTCTGGTCGGCCCGGTCGCGGACGCTGCACGTGTTGAGCAGAATCACGTCGGCGTCGGTTTCCGAGTCCGTGAGCCGGTAACCCCGCGCCGCCAACAACGCCGCGACCGCTTCGCTGTCGCGTTCGTTCATCTGGCAACCGTACGTTTTGATGAAGACCTTTTTCATCCTCAAGCTGCGGCCGGATGCCGACCGTGGATCAACGCCATGACCTCGGCCCGCGTGGACATGCTCTTCTGGAAGGCGCCACGCACGGCGGAGGTAATCACCATCGCGCCGGGCTTCTTCACCCCGCGCATGGTCATGCAGGTGTGCACCGCCTCGCACACCACGGCCACGCCGGACGGTTTCAACTCCTCGGTGATGATGTCGGCGACCTGGCTGGTCAATCGTTCCTGCACTTGGGGGCGGCGGGCGAACGCTTCGACCACGCGGGCCAGTTTTGAGATACCCACCACATGCCCGCGCGGGATGTAGGCCACGTGCGCCTTGCCGAAGAAGGGCATCAGGTGATGTTCGCACATCGAGAAAAATGGAATGTCGCGCACGAGCACCATTTCCCGGTGTTGCTCGTCGAACTGCTTGGACAAGCTTTCCTTGGGATCTTCTTCGCCGCCGCCAAAGATTTCGTCGTACATCCGCGCCACCCGGTCGGGCGTTTCGCGCAACCCGTCGCGGTTTGGGTCTTCGCCGATGGCTTCGAGCATCATTCGCACGGCCCGGCGAATCTTCGCCTGGTCAACCTGCTTGTGTTTCATGGGGCGCTACAGTAGCCGACCCGCTCCCGGCGGTCAATTCGTCCGTTGCCGCACCGCGCCGATTGTGCTTGAGTGCAGCCGCCCGCGCGCTATACAACTGTGCGTCCCCGAAAGAATAACAGTACTTGCGTGGCTTCGGCTACGGTCCAATGAGGAAACCGCCAGTTTCAATCGTACCTGGTATGACCGAGGCGTGAGTCATTGCCAGGGCGAACAGTTTTTGCTTGCATCATGCGCACCGGGTTCGGGACGAGGTGCGCTCTTGTTCCATCACACCCAATCAATCCGGCAGTGCCAGTGGGCCAGCCAC
>CALBCO010000004.1 GCA_937927265.1 uncultured Verrucomicrobiae bacterium
GGATAGACGTACCGGAACGCGGCAAACCGGCGCGGGTGATCTTGATGAGCGCGGAGTATGGTCACGAACGGCAGCATAGCCGGTTGCGGGCCGATTGCCAACCTGCAGCACGTTTCTTGACAGGTCGGGGCCGGGCTGGTAAGAGAGAAGCCAACCAATGGAAGGAGATCCAACACGCATGAAACCACATCTGCAAACCGGCTTCTTGGCTTTGGTCTTGGCCGGTAGTCTGGTTAGTACCTCGTGCACACCCCAAGCCGCGCCGCCGGCAGCCGCACCCGCACCGCCTGCCAACGATGTCCAACGTTTCCAAGTCGTGGTCGCGTCCGAAGGCGACCGCGGTTCGGTGCTGTTTTTGGTGGATACGAAGGAAGGCAGCACCTGGCTCTACCGGCCGCCGCAAGGGCCGGCCGTCAACGGTTTCTGGAGCGACATCCCGCGGATCACTTATCCGCCGGACTTCTGGCAACGGGCGTTCAGCCAGATGGCCACCCAGCCAGGCACGCCGTCCGGTCAACCGGATGCACCGGCCAGCCCGGCACCTGGACGGTAAACAGCGCAAACCTTGATGGCTCGACGGGCGTCCTTCCCGCACAGGGGGGCGCCCGCATTTTTTTGTGACAAAACAGGCCACGGCGCCGCGTCCGGTCTGGACGGCATGCTCAACAGGGGCGGTGCTGGGGCTTGTCGCGCGCACAGCAAAACACGCCACCGCTGTGATCAGGCGTTGGTCATGGCGGGTGGAGGGGCTGATGTCCGGTGCTGGGCTTTCAGCCGTCGTAGCCGGCGCAATCGGCGTCGTTTTTTGATTTCCTTGTTGTATTGTTTGCTCATGATTTCCGTTTCTTTTTTCCCAAAAGGTTGAGGAACTTGGTAATGGCAGCCCGGGCGTCAGTCGCCAGCGGCGCACCGTGGGCAAAGGTGGCTACTTGAAAGTTGAGGTCTAACAACCGCCGCAGCGACTTTATGGCCTGCGAACGGTCTTCCAGGTAGGTGTCCGGTAACAGCGCCAATCCCGTCTCCGACGGATGAATCAGGACATCTCCCAACAAGACAATCCCTTTGGCCATTTTAGTGTACAACGCCGCTTCGCCGGTGCTTGCCCCCGGCAGGTGCAACACTTTCAGGCCGCCCGGCAACAATTCGCCATCCAGCACCAACACATCAATCTTGGTGTCGCAATCGGACTGCGCTTTTTCGTGGGCGTAGATTTGCAACTTGAACCGGCGGCGAAACCAAGCAGCGTCCCGGTCATGGTTGGGGTTGGTGAGGAAAATCCCCACCGGCTCGCCTAGTTCTGCCAGTTGCTGAACCACTGGCTCGGCCGGCTGCAACGGGTCCACCAGCCACACCCCCGCCGCAGTGCGGAGCGCGTAGCTGTTGAGCTCGATCTTCCACTGCGGGTGCAGACTCGACCACCCGTAGAGGTTGCGGACGATTTCGGTCAGTTGTGTTGCCGGTTTCATTTTCCTTTTTGTGCCAGAACGACGGGTAGTTTAGCGGTGTCGCGCGGCACCGGCAAGCTTGGGGTGTGCTTGCCTTCCTCGTATTGGCCGACCATCTCTGCCGCGTCCCGAGCCGCTTCTTGCCCGCCGTTTACTGCCCAGCGGCTGCGGGTGAGATTCGTCGCTGACCACTGGGACGAACGGGAGCGGGTTCAACAATCGGTTTTTTCTCCCCCGCGGCCACCATGCGCCGCAACAACCGTCGTCGCAACACCGCCGTTACTTCCCGGTGCGATTCCAAGCCGATGAGGTTCTCCAACTCATACGGATCATGCCAGAGATCGTAAAGATATTCTTCCACATATCGGTCGGATGCCGCCTCGTGCCAGCCGTTTTTGTCGGGAGCGACGACGGAGTATTTCCACCGTTGTGTCCGTATCGCTCGGCCCACCTGTGATTCGCTGATCTGGACAAACACTTCCTGCGGCCAGCCCTGCCGACGGCGCAACAACGAACGTCCTTGCATCGCTTTCGGTACGGGCAGCCCAGCCGCGTCGAGCAATGTTGGCGGCAGATCCACCAAACTGACCAGTTCCCGAACCTGCCCGCCGCCGTCAAAACCGGGACCGCACAACATCGTCGGCACACGAATCGAGCTGTCGTGGCAGGAACGTTTGTATTCGGCATTGCGCGTCTTGAAATGCGAGCCGTGATCCGATGTGAACAACACAATGGTGTTGTCGCGCAGGCCAAGGCTGGTCAACGCATCCATCAACCGCCCCAGCCCCTCGTCGAGCCGTTTGACCTGACCAAAATACCCCGCCAAATGCTGGTGCGTCGTGCCGCCCAACGCCGCCAGGTCGGGCGGCACCCACCGGCCCGCATAGCGTTCGCGGTAGCCCTCCGGTGGGGGATAATCGTCCACAAAGTTTTGGTGATGCGGCTCGATGTAGGAGATGAACAAGTAGAAGGGCTCGCGCCGATGCGCGTCAATGTAACGGATGGCCGCGTCGGTCAAGGCATCCACGCGATAGCCGGGAAGTTCGACAGGCTGATTGCGGTTGTCGTACAGGGTGGTGTGATAGGCGTCGGAGGTGAATTCGAGGAGATTCGACGCGAGCCAGTACTGATAACCGCCCCGTTGGGCAACAGGCACCGGGCCGCTCACGCCGTGTTGGGCCAGATGCCATTTGCCAATGTAGCCGGTGGTGTAGCCGGCGGCGCGGAAATGATGGGCCAAGGTGCGCGCGGTAGGCGGCAACGCAATTCCATTCCGATAACACCCCACCATCGTGGGATACAAACCGGTCTGCAAACACGCCCGCGCCGGGCCGCAAACGGGTTGGCACGTGAACGAGTGAGCCACATGTGTCCCTTGGCGGGCCAGCCGGTCGAAATTCGGCGTGAGATCCAGCGGATTACCGTGCAACCCGCTGGTGTCCCAGCGTTGCTGGTCGGTGAAAAAGACAATGATATTCGGTCGTTTCATAATGCGCGGTCGAGAATTTCCAAAAGTTGTTCCCGGCTCAGAGCCACCGGGTTACCTTTCATGCTGCTGGCGGCCGCCGCTTTTCCGGCGACTGCGGAAAAATCTTCCCGCCGCAACCCGTAGGCACGCAAGGGCGGCGCATCCAATGTGCGCACCACGTTTCCGACATCGCCAACGAGGCGCTCCACTTCGTCGAATCGTTCCCGATTCGGCGCGAGTCGGCGGTTCATCTCCATTACCGCCGGCAACAACGCCGCGCACAACGCCCCGTGCGGCGCGTTGAGCATTCCGCCCAACGGTCCGGCAAACCCGTGCACTGCCCCCAAGCCGGCATTGGCCAGCGCCAGCCCGCTGCATAACGCCGCCAACGCCCAATTCTCGTTGCCGCCCTCCCGCCAGCGGCGCATTCCTTCCCGGCAAATCGCATCCGTCAACGGATTGGCTTTGTTCGATACAAACGCCTCAATCAACTGCGTCAAGGCATCGAGCCGGCAGGCAGGCGGCGCATACGTCAACTCCGGGTCCACCAATGCCACCCGCGGCAACATCAGTGGACTGCGCAAGCTAACCTTGACCTTGTGTTCCGGCGAGCCAAGCACTGCGTTGCGGGTGACCTCCGCGCCCGTGCCGGCGGTGGTGGGAATGGCAATGAACGGCGCCGGCCATTGGGTGAGCGCCCGTCCTTGGCCAATCACTTCCAAATAATCGAGCGGGTCACCCCCGTTGGTCAGCAACGCCGCAATCGCCTTACCGGCATCAATCACCGAACCGCCGCCACAACTGATCACCACATCGCAGCCCTGCGCCCGCGCCCATTGCACACCGTCCCGCACTGTTTGCACCGTCGGCTCACCCGCGACGGTGAACGTGGCAACGGCATCCACTGCCGCGATGACCGGTTCGACGCGTTCGGGGTGCCGGCCGGTCACCACCAGTGCCCGGCGTCCAAACTCTCGCGCCAACGTCCCGACATCTCGCGCCCGGCCAAGGCCGAAGATGATCCGCGACGCCGTGGCAAACTCAAAGTTCATGCTGCGGATTAGTCCAAAGCTGTGTATCTCACGCTCGTCCGCGGCTCGGCCATCCACGGGGCCACCGTATCGCGCCACCGGGCATAGTGCGCAGTTGCCTTGTGTGCAGCAGTCGCTTCGACGCTGCGATACCCCTCGACCAAGACGAATCGTGTCGGATCATCTTCTTGTTGATACACATCGAATCGGGTCACACCGGGTTCGAGCCGACTCTGGC
>CALBCO010000005.1 GCA_937927265.1 uncultured Verrucomicrobiae bacterium
ATCAGCGTCTTGGAGTGCGGAGCGGCAGCATCACTTTGCGGAACGGCGCCCCGCGGTGCCCCAAGTGAGCTCGTAACGAAAAACGATGAACCGCGGGCGGGAATCTGTTACCATCACCCGCCCGTGAGATTACAACCCTCAACGTCGCACTTGAGCCACCCCCGCGTGGTCATCACGAAACACCGTCGTGAACTGGTGTTGTATGACGGGAAAACGAGGGTATGGAACATCCCCGTCGTGCTTGGCAGAAATCCAGCCGACAAGGAGCGCGAAGGCGACCTCGCCACGCCTGAAGGCGAATTTTACATTTGCTACAAAAACCCGGCCAGCAAGTACCACCGGTTCCTCGGGTTGAGTTACCCCAACATCGAAGATGCCGAGCGCGGCCTGCGCACCGGCTTGATCACCCCAGCCGAAGCGGAACAAATTCGGCAGGCCATCACCCAGCGAAAATGTCCACCTTGGAAAACTGCGCTCGGCGGCGAGGTGGGACTTCACGGCCCCTGTCCAAACGTCACCTGGACACACGGCTGCATTGCCCTGCCGGTCGAGTGGATTGAACGGCTGTACGATTGGCTGCAGATCGGCGATCCGATCACAATCGTGCCATAATCCACACTGGCTTCGTCGCCGGAGGCAACAAGTACAGCTCGGAGGGTTGGCGATGAACGTGGACAAGTATCCAAACGGTTCCTATAGTGTGTCCTCATGAAGACGTGGGGACTCATCAGCGGACTGATTATTGTCACTGCCGGGGCGTGGCTGGTCTGGTCGCAGCGTCAGGCGGCAGCCCCGGCGGGTCACCGCGCTCCCGTGATGCACACCGCCCAGGCAGAACGCCGCAACCTGGCCGTCACAGTGGAGTCCATTGGCGAGATCTTCCCCGCCAATCAGGTCAGTGTGAAACCCGAAGTCAGCGGCCGGGTGCAGACCGTATTCGTCAAAACCGGCCAGACCGTGGCGAAAGGCGAGCCGCTGGTCCTGCTCGATGAGACCGACTTGTTGACCGAACGGGCGGCTGCGCAAACGGAGATCAACGGCGCGCAGGTACGGCTCGAAAAAGCCCAACGCGATTTCGAGAGAATGGACAAACAGTTCAAGGCGAAACTGGTGTCGCAGGAAGACCTCGACAACGCCCGCACCACTTTGGCTTTGGCCCGCAATGAAGCCGAGCGCGCCCGCAGCCGATTGCAGGCAGTCGAAGACAAACTCCAGAAAGTCCGCATCGTGGCCCCGTTTGATGGCACGGTGCTCGACGTGAACGTCACCAAAGGCCAAGTCGTCTCCGGAGCGACTGGAGTGTCGCAAGGAACCGAGTTGATGAGCTTCGCGGATCTGAATGAGATGTTGATCCGCACCCACATCAACCAGGTGGATATTGCCAAACTGCGCCTCGGACAAACGGTGGAGATCATGGTGGATGCGTTGCCGGGTGTAACGTTGGACGGCAAGGTCACTCTGATTGCGCCGGCGGCCACCGTGCGCAACGGCGTCAAAGGGTTCACCGTGGAAGTGTTGATCAGCCGCACCGATCCCCGCGTCCGGCCGGGGATGAACGCCAACCTGCGGTTTCCTGTGCGGGAAGTCGAGGGGGCGCTGAGTGTGCCATTGGCCGCGGTATTCATGGAGGCGGGCGAAAGTGTCGTCTATGTGCCCACCCCCACCGGCGCAGAGCGACGCGTCGTGCAAATCGGCGTCGCCAACGTGGACGGTGCGGAAGTAATCAGCGGACTGCGCGAAGGCGAATCCGTGTTGCTCGAACGGCCGGTCACAGCGCCGTCGCAGCGTTCGTGAGGCCGGCATGGCGCTGATCGAGTTGCACAACGTCAGCAAGACTTACCGGCTGGGCGAGACCGAGGTGCATGCATTGCGGGAGGTGAACCTGTGCATCGAGGCGGGTGAGTTTGTGGCGATTATTGGGCCGTCGGGCAGTGGTAAATCCACGTTGATGCACCTGCTGGGCTGCCTCGACACGCCAACCACCGGGCAGGTGGTCCTCGACGGCCTGCGCATTACCAGCGCGTCGGCCCACGCCTTGCCGGCCATTCGCAACCAGAAAATCGGTTTCATCTTCCAATCATTCAATCTCCTCCCCCGGCTCAACGTTCTGCAAAACGTCGAACTCCCCATGGTGTACCGCGGGTTGCCGGCCGCGGAACGCCGACGACGGGCGGCGGCGGTCCTGGCCAGCGTCGGGCTCAGTGACCGTCTCAAACACCGACCCGGTCAACTCTCCGGCGGCCAAACGCAACGGGCGGCGATTGCCCGCGCCCTCGTCAACGATCCAAAGATCATTCTGGCCGACGAGCCCACCGGCAACCTCGACACCGCGACGGGGGAGACGATTCTCCAATTGTTCCGCGACTTACACCGGCAGGGACGGACCATTGCGATTGTGACGCACGACCCCGACATTGCGGCGGTCGCCCAACGACGCATCGAAATCCGCGACGGGCGTCTGGTCGAATCAGGCGGACGGCAACTCGTTGAATTGCGGTGACCAGCCGGTGTCGCGGGTGATGGCCGAAATGTCCACCAAACTGCCGAGAGCCTCAACGGGCTGGCGTTGGGGGACGTCGGCATAGAATTCGCGGACCAGTTCCGGCAGGGGTTTGGGCGAGCCAGGACAGCGCGCTGCCGGCAAATAAATGCGAAAGCCGGGCGGGTGGGCCCGCAAAATCGCGCCAATCAGACTGGCCGCATCCTGACTCATCAGAAACGCAAAACCTTCCTGCGGGTCGGCATTGATCCAGCGATGCTTCTTGATGTAGTACGACGCCCATTCGGGACGAAGGATAACCGGAAAACGAATCGCGACAGTATGGACGCCGTACACGTGATGGTAGTAGCGCAACATCTGCTCCGAAACGTGCTTGCTCAGCGCGTAGGGATTGCCGGGGTTGGCCGGCAGATCGCCATCCAACGGCAGGTACGGCGGCAACTCAGGGGGTTGATTCGACTGTTGGGGATCGCGGGCGGCGATGACCTGAATCGAACTGGCAAACACAATCTGTTTGACTCCCGTGGCAGCGGCGGCCTGAAACAGATTCATGTTCATGGTTACGTTTTCGTTGAAGAGGCGTTGCGCGTCGTGCCCGGTGTCGCGCGGGTGGTTCGCAAGATGCACCACGGTGTCCATCCCCTCGGTGAGCCGGTAGCAAGTTTCGCGGTGCAACAGATCCACGACTTCGAGGCGGACCGGCAGTTGGGCGCGGTATTCCTTGTCCACCGCCCGCACATCGTGACCGGCTTCGACAAGATGACGACACACGGGAAAGCCGAGTCCACCCCGCGCGCCGGTTAAGAGCACTTTCATGGAGACAACTGCATACCCGATTGGCCGGCGTTGCGCAATAGAGACCGGTTCGGTATGGTAGCGGCAATCGCGCGCGTGGCGGAACTGGCAGACGCGCCAGACTTAGGATCTGGTCCCGCAAGGGGTGGAGGTTCGAGTCCTCTCGCGCGCACCAACAACATGACCGACACCACCACACCCACGCTCCGGCCGCGGATTCCTCCGTGGATTCGCACCTATGCGCCCGGCGGCGAACGGTTTATCCGCCTCAAAGACCGCGCCCGGCGCCTTCACCTCCACACCGTTTGCGAAGAAGCCAAATGCCCCAACATCGGCGAATGTTGGTCGCATGGCACGGCCACGTTCATGCTCCTGGGTGACGTGTGTACGCGCCGCTGCCACTTCTGCTCGGTCGGCAAAGGTGTCCCCTCCCCACTCGATCCGCTCGAACCGGCCCGCGTCGCCCAAGCCGTGGCAGACCTCGGACTCGATTATGCCGTCCTGACATCCGTGGACCGCGATGACTTGCCCGATCAGGGCGCGAACCATTTCGCCGCAACCATCGAAGCCATCGTCCAACAACGCCCCCAATGCCAGGTGGAAGCATTGACACCGGATTTTCGCGGCGAGCGCGACCTCATCGCGCGGGTGGTGCAAACACCCCTGACGGTGTTCGCGCACAACGTCGAGACTGTGCCGCGACTATATCGGCCGGCGCGCCCGGGCTCGGTGTATGAGCGGTCGTTGCAGGTGTTGGCGGCGGCCAAAGAGATTCGTCCTAGCCTGCTGACCAAATCAAGCGTGATGCTGGGGTTGGGCGAAACCAACGAGGAAGTGTTGGCCGTGGCCCGCGACCTGCGCGCGCACGGCTGCGACATTCTCACGCTGGGGCAATATTTGCAGCCGAGCCGACGCGAGTTGCCGGTTGCGCGTTTTGTGCCGCCCGAAGAGTTTGCCGAGCTCAGCGAGCAAGCCCGGCGGCTGGGGTTCCGCCACGTCGAAAGCGGCCCGTTGGTGCGCAGTTC
>CALBCO010000006.1 GCA_937927265.1 uncultured Verrucomicrobiae bacterium
CCGCGCCCCTTTTCTTCTCCCTCGCCCTTCACTCTAATTCCGGCTTGGAAACGGGGCGCTAATGATTCGGATTACAGTGGCGGCAGTAGAAGGGGGACGGACGCCAGCGCGGTTCACGTCGCCTTGGAACGGTGGGGCCACCAACTCGGCCCGGCCTGTGCAGCCTTGGTGCGCGCCGCCACAATGCCGTCCCGGACACGTTGGATGTCGGCGGAAACTTGGGTTGCCAATTCCTGGCGCATTGCGGCGATTTCCGCGTTGGCCTTCTCCAGTCTGGCGGCGAGGGATTGGTTTTCTTCCTGCAGCCTGCCCGCCTGCTCGCTGAGTTGCCGCGCTTGTTCCAGTTGCCGGAGCGCTTCGTTCAATTGGACGCGCAGTTGATGAATCTCCGGGGTGGCAGGGCGGCCGCTCGCCATTGGGCGCTCACTGGCCTGTCGCCGGGTCTCGATCAACTCCATTCGAGCCGCCGCCAATTCATGTTCCAGACGCTTGACGGTGGCGGGGTCCAAGCGCGCGAGCTTTTCTTCGGCCGCTACCAATTTCACTTGGAGCGAGGACACCTCGGTCATCAATTCGCTGTTGCGACGGGTCAACGCCGACACCCGTTGCGCGCGTTCTTCATTGCTGGCGGCGGCGTCTTTCCAGTGTTTGACCTCGGCCTCCAACTCGGTCAACCGGCGGCGAGCCTCCTCGATCTGCCGGGCCTGGCGGTCGCAGCGTCCGGTCCAATCCTCCTTTTGCGCCGTCAATTCCTTGATCCGCAGCTCCCGTCCGGCGACTTCTGCGAGCAACGTTTCGCGCTGCTGTTCCAACGCCGCGCACTGGGCGGCCAGCGTCGCCGCTTGATCTCGCGCGGCGGCCAAGGCGGCCCGTTGCTCCTGCGCGGTTGCGGTCTGAGTCGCCAGCGCTGCGCGCAACTGTGCGAGTTCGCCGCTCAACGCCGCGCATTGCTTTTGGCGGTCAGCCAATTCGCCTTCTAACTCTCGGATTTTCGCAACAGTCCCGGCCAGACGTTCCTCGACCCGCGCGCGGGCCGCCTCACTTTGCGCCAACGCTTGAGCCACACTCTCCCGCTCCACGCCGGCGGCGGCCAACTGTTTTGCCAGATCCGCTTCGCGTGTTTGGATGCGCGCCAGCGCGGCCGCCAAATCTTGCCGAACTTGTTCGAGTTGCGCCGCCTGTTGCCGAGCTGCCGCGAGGTCGTTTGCCAAACGCTGCCGCTCGGCTTCCCGTTCGGCGATTTGGGCTGCTTCATCCATCGCCGGCTGTGCCGCGGCAGTTGCGGAAGGTGGGTCGGCCGCTTCATAGCGAAATTCAACACCGCCCAATCGGATCCGGTCGCCGGGCTGGAGTGTGGCCTCTTGCACACGTTGGTCGTTGACAAACGTGCCGTTGGCCGAGTCGAGGTCGCGGAGGCAATATTCGCTGCCGTTGCGGATGAGGACGGCGTGGTGGCGGCAGACAAATGTGTCGCGCAACGGAACGACGTTATCGGGATCTCGCCCGAACCCAACTTGCGAAGCGGTCAACGATACCATCGCCCCCACGGGCCCACCTGCCAAGACCACCAGTCTGCGTTGGTTGCTATCCCTGTACATCCCAATACTCACCAGCAACTAGCGTGCCACTCCCCCCTACCCGAAGTCAACCCGAAACCGTACGTCTGCCCCCATCAACAGCGGCGGCGGGTGGCTGGAAGTACATCAACCCGCCTCCGGCGGCTGTATTGTACTGAGCGCGGCTGTCCCCCGCCCCGTTTCTTCTCCCCCTGCAACATCGCGATCTGGTCGCGCAGCAGAGCGGCTTTCTCGAACTGGAGTTTCTCCGCCGCCTCCAACATCTCGGCTTCAAGTTCGCGGATCAATTCCGCGGTCCGATAACTGCCACCAGACTCCCGCACGACGCTCGCCTCAACCTCGCGCGCCTTGGTCAACTCGGCCAGGCTGAGTTGAAGTTCGCGCTTCACCGTCTTAGGCGTGATGTGGTGTTCCTTGTTGTAGGCCAGTTGCTTGGCCCGACGGTACTCGGTCGTCGCAATGAACTTCTTGATCGAATCGGTCATCACATCGGCGTAGAGCACTACCTCGGCATTGACATGCCGGGCGGCGCGGCCGGCCGTCTGAATCAGCGACGTCGCCGACCGGAGAAACCCTTCCTTGTCCGCATCGAGAATCGCCACGAGTGATACTTCCGGCAAGTCCAAACCCTCCCGAAGCAGATTGATGCCAACCAGCACGTCAAAGTCCGCGCTCCGGAGTCCCCGCAGAATCTCGACCCGTTCGATAGCGTCAATATCGCTGTGCAAATACTGCACCCGGATGCCGACTTCCCGAAGATAATCCGACAAATCCTCAGCTGTGCGCTTGGTCAACGTCGTCACGAGCACCCGCTCATGGCGTTCGGCTCGTTGCCGGCACAGTTCAATCAGGTCGTCAATCTGCCCGTCCAACGGCTTGACCGTGACCGGCGGATCCACCAGGCCAGTGGGGCGAATAATCTGTTCCGCCACAACCGCACTGCGTTGCAATTCGTACGGTCCCGGTGTGGCGGAGACGAAAATGGTCTGGCCCGCCAGCGCCTCGAACTCGGTAAAGTTCAGCGGGCGGTTGTCCAACGCGCTCGGCAACCGAAACCCATGCTCCACCAGCGTCATTTTGCGCGACCGGTCACCGGCATACATCCCGCCCAACTGCGGGATGGTCACGTGCGACTCATCCACGATCAGCAAATAATCTTTTGGAAAAAAATCCAACAGACAAAATGGACGTTCTCCCGCCACCCGTCCGCTGAGGTGCCGGGAGTAGTTCTCGATGCCGGCACAGAACCCCATTTCTTGGAGCATTTCGAGATCGTACATTGTCCGCGAATGAATCCGTTGGGCTTCGAGCAGTTTGCCTTCCCGCTCGAACTTGGCCACCTGCTCGGCGCACTCCGCCTTGATCGCCGCCACCGCCCCGGCAATCTTGTGATACGGCGTGACCCAGTGTTTGGCCGGGTAAATCGAAGCGGTCGTAACAGCCTCCAGTTTCTTGCCCGTCCGCGGATCAAACCGGCTCAATGCCGCGATCCGGTCGCCGTCGAACTCCACCCGCACCGCGTCGTCACTGTAACCGGGACAGACTTCCACCGTGTCTCCGCGGACCCGGAAATTACCGCGGGTGAACTCGTAGTCATTACGGTTGTACTGCATATCCACCAACTTGCGCAGCAGGTCATCGCGGCTCATTTCGTTGCCGACGGTGAGCAACGCCATCATTTCAAAATAATCCTCTGGCGACCCCAACCCGTAAATGCACGACACGCTCGCCACCACCACCACGTCCCGGCGCGACAACAACGAACTGGTCGTCGAAAGCCGGAGTTTTTCCAACTGCTCGTTGATGCTCGCGTCCTTTTCGATATAGGTGTCCGTCTGGGGAATGTAAGCCTCCGGTTGGTAGTAATCGTAGTAGCTGACGAAATACTCCACGGCGTTGCGCGGGAAGAACTGCTTGAACTCCGAGAACAACTGCGCCGCCAATGTTTTATTGTGCGAGATGACCAACGTGGGCCGGTCGAGCTGGGCGATGACGTTGGCCATGGTGAACGTTTTGCCGCTGCCGGTCACGCCCAGCAAGGTCTGGTAGCGGTGGCCAGCCCGCAGCGATTCAACCAACGCCCGAATCGCTGCCGGCTGATCCCCGCGTGGCTTGTATTTGCTGACCAATTCAAACGCCATCGCCACCAACCTATCACAATCGGTATTCCCCGGACAGAGTCCCTCATGGCGCTCGAAACTTTGCTACCATTCGTCGTCGCCGTCCTTCTGATCGGTTGCGTGCCATTCATGTTGGCAGACTGGTGGCGACGATTGCCGGTTTCACCCGACCCGTGGGACAACGCGATCACGGAAGCGCTGAAGGAGCCCGATGGCCTGGAATGGAGTACATCATCATTTGAAAATAGTCGGCTCCGGTTACCGTCGGAATCGTCCTTTATTCTTTGCTGACATATTCCATCTTCGCGCCGCTGTCTTGGCATCTTCTTTACCGGAACTTGAAGCGCAGATGGTCAATTGACGAGCCGACCGCCGACTGCTGACCGCCGCCGGCCCCGACAACGTCTCGCTGAACCGGTTCGACGTTTCGATGAAGACGCACTCTGGACGTGCGCTCCGCCTGCAACCAGTGCACAACCTCCACGAGGGGGCATTCGAGAAAACTGCCCGGAAGCCGGCTTTGCGCATCACCAGAGTCAGACGCTTATTCAAGAACAGGTTGCCGGCCGGCTATCTCTGCACACTGCAACAACCCAATCCGTTGTCCGCAGCAGTCATCCATAGCACCGCTGGCGCGGCGCACTCCAAAACCGTTCAACGTTTCCAAGGTACTTTCGCATGGCGCGCCAGCGTCTTGGAGTGCGGTGCGCGAGCGCCACTTCCCCTCCCGGCCCCTCCTCTCAACGAAGGTCGGACATCCACCGCCGATACTCCCGCGGGCTGACACCGACCTGTCGTTTGAACGTGCGATTGAAATGCGCCAAGTCGGCAAACCCCGTCTCCAGCGCAATCCTCATAATCTTCTCGCTCGTCCCGCGCAGCCGCACCATCGCCGCCTGCAACCGACGGTCCGTGATGTACCCGAATAGCGTCTTGCCCGTATAACGCCGAAAGGCCCGGCTGAGATACGTGGGGTTCACACCGGCCACGCGCGCCAAGTCCTCCAACATCAGCGTCTCCACAAAATGCACATCAATGTGCCGACGCAACCGTTCCAGCCAGGCGATTTGTGGAGCTGTGTCGTCCACCCCCGGCTGCACCCCGCTGCGCTGCGCCTGCCGGCAACACTCGATCAGCAAAATCCGAAAACAGGATCGCAACACCTCCGCCGCGCCTGGCTCGTTGGTGTTTGTTTCGCGGTGCATCCGCGCAAACAATTCCGTGATCCGCTCCGGTTCATCAAACACCAACCGCACCCGCCGGTTGAGCAAGTTTTGGAAGGTCGGATGCAGCGGCAGAATGTTTGGCAACAAATCGCGAAATTCCGCCGACAACGACGGCAACGGTTGCCGGTTCAGGTCGAGATAGAGATTGTAAATCTCCATTCCATCGGCATCGGTCACCACGTCGTGCTCCTGGCCGTAATGCGTGATGCCGAGCGAGCCGCCCCGCTCCTGAAACACTTCTTCGCCCATCACATGCCGGCCAGAGCCGCGAACAAAGTAGGTCAGCAACACCACGTCCAATGAATGGGGCTGATAATGACGGTTCACATACTGGGGAAAATACTCCACCGCGATTCCCTCCTGACGAAGCATCGGGAATCGGTCGCGGACCTGTAAATGTCGTCGCGGAGCCAACATAATCCTACCTGCGGGTAAAAATACGCAAAGCAGACCGAATTGCCACCGCTTATTTTGCGCTCATGAAAACAACCCTGACTGCAGAACAAATCGCCAACTACCGGCGAGATGGATTCGTGGCTCATCCCGGATTCCTTTACGCCGCCGAAGTGCAAGAACTCAAGGCTGCTGTCCTCGAGACTGTTGCCGCCATGGGCAAACGCAAAATTGCCGGTGATACCCACAACTGGGAATCAGGCGATAGTTTCTACGACAAAGTCTTCACACAACGACTCAACCTCTGGCGGGTTAACCCTACCGTCAAACGCTACATGCTCAATCCGGCGCTCGGGCAGATGCTCTGCCAGTTGGAGGGAGTGGACGGGTTTCGGGTCTGGCATGATCAGGCGTTGATCAAAGAACCTTTTGCCAACGCGACGGCATGGCATCTTGACAACCCATACTGGTCATTCTATTCCCGACATGCCATCTCAATCTGGATCGCACTCGAAGACGCCACTCTGCACAATGGCTGCATGTGGTTCATGCCGGGTACGCAGCAGATGGCCCGATTCGACAACGTCAACATCGGGGCCAACATGGCCGACCTGTTCAAGATCTACCCGGAAATGGCCCAAGTCTCTCCGGTGCCCGTGCCGATGAAGGCGGGCGATTGCAGTTTCCACAACGGCCTGACTGCGCACGGAGCCGGCGCGAACATGACCCGTGGGCGACGTATTGCCATGACCTGCGCCTACATGCCCGTTGGCAGCACGTTCAACGGCCAAAAAAACATCCTGCCCGAACCGTACTTTCAGTCGTTGAAGCCCGGTGACGTTCTTGCCAACGACGACTGGAATCCCGTGGTCTGGCAATCCGCCTGACAAACGCGCCCCAGCCGCTCGCACCCCTGATCGCGCAAGGACTTCGCGTCGGGCGAGATTGCTGAGGGCAGTCGCGTGCCGTTTCCAGGAACCGAGCCGAAAGCGTCAACCACAAGACACCGGGGTTGCGGTACCCATTCAGTGCGCGCCCACCAGTCGCCGCACTGCGATCTGGCGGATGCGCGTCGTGTTCAACTGGCACATCCGCGGACAACTAAGAGCCTATCCCAAAACCTTGTCTAGGATGCTATAATGGGCCGACAAGGAGGTCTTTATGGGGAAAATCGCATCGCGCGAGCGTTGGCTCGTGTCGGATGAGTTGTGGGATAAAATCGAACCGCTGCTGCCCAAGCG
>CALBCO010000007.1 GCA_937927265.1 uncultured Verrucomicrobiae bacterium
AGCTGGCGGTGCTGACCTCGCGGGTGACCAAGGTGGCGAAGCGATTCTTCGGTGTGCTGGAGTTTCATTACGATGCGCTGGCCGACGGACTGCGAGTCTTGCTGTCGCGGCTGGGGATGAACTGCGTACTGTGTCGCGTCCCCCGCCCCGCCACCGTGTCCGCCCCACTCCACCTTTTCAACACCTCCTAGAAAAACCGGGGAATGTCCTTTACAAACTAGCTCTTGACCGGAGCGCGGAGATTCCCCTATAGTTTTGCGACGTTTGGTGGCGTTCGCGCAAGTGGGTCAAAAACCCACTTTTTTGTTCGGTTTTGCCGCAACGCCCGCCGCGTCCAAAACGACGACATGAACGGCGAATTGATAGCGGTATTAGAATACTTGCAGCGCGAAAAGGGCATTGATAAAGAGGTCCTGCTGCAAGCGGTTGAACAGGCCCTGCTCCAGGCCTCCAAGAAGAGCGTCGGGCCCGCCCGGGAACTGCGCATTGAGATTGACCGGAAAACCGGCCAGATCCGCGCCTTGGCCAAGTTGCTCGTCGTCGAACAAGTGGTCAACAAACACGACGAAATCGCCCTCGCCGAGGCCCGCCGCCGGCAGCCCAACATCCAACTCGGCGAGACGCTGGACGTGGAGGTCACGCCGGCCAACTTCGGACGGATTGCCGCCCAGACGGCCAAACAAGCCATGCTCCAGAAAATCCGCCAGGTCGAGAAAAACATGGTCTTCGAAGAGTTCAAAGGGCGGGCGGGCGACATCCTTTCCGGCACCGTGCGCCGCTTCGAGCGCAATGACGTGATTGTGGACCTCGGCCGCATTGAGGCAGTCATGCCCGGCCGCGAGCGGGTACCGACGGAGGAATACCAGCCAGGCGACCGGATTCGCGCCTACGTTTTGAGCGTGGATAATACCGGACACGGCCCCTCCATCGTGTTGTCCCGCAGTCATCCCGATTTTGTGAAGAAGATGTTTGAGCTGGAGGTCAGTGAGATTGCAGACAAAACCGTCGAGATCAAAGCCATCGCCCGCGAAGCCGGGTTTCGCACGAAGTTGGCCGTGTATTCGCACGACGAAAAAGTTGACCCCGTGGGCGCCTGCGTGGGCATGAAAGGGATGCGGGTCAAGAACATTGTCCGCGAACTCAGCGGCGAGAAAGTGGACATCATCCGCTGGGAGCCGCAGGTCCGGCAGTTTGTGGCCAACGCACTGTCGCCAGCCAAACTCAAAAACCTCATTGTGGACGAAAGCCGCCACACGGTCAAAATCATCGTGGCCCCCGATCAGTTATCGCTGGCCATCGGCAAAAAGGGCCAGAACGCCCGGCTGACCGCCAAGTTGACTGGCTGGAACATCGAGATCGAGAAAGAAGAAACCGTCGCGCTCGGATTCGAGCAGAAAGTCGCCCGGGCGATTGCGGAACTCTCGGCCATTCCTGGGATTGATCACGAGACGGCGACGGTGCTGGTCAACAGCGGCTTCCATTCATTCGAAGGACTGTTAACGGCCGACTTGGCTGATTTCGCTGAAATCCTTGGCCCTGAAAAAGCCGCCGCCGTGCAGCAGGCGCTGGCGGTCGAACAAGAACGCCTGGAGCGCGCCGCTCACCCGACCGAGGAAACCGGGACTGACTAGCCCATGAGTATCCGCGTTCACGATTTGGCCAAGCACTGCGGCATCTCCAATAAAGAGATGATGGCCAAGCTTCAGTCCATGAACTACCCGGTCAAGAGCGTCTCCAGCACGGTGGACAAGATCACTGCGGAAGCGCTGGAGATTGAGTACGGCTACGTGCCGCCCCCCGCCGCACCGGCCGCGCCGCCCGTGACGTCTCCCCCACCCGAACCGCCCCCGGTGCCGGAACCGCCGCCGTCGGTCGTTGCGCCGGTCGCGCCGCTGCCTACGCCAGCGCTACCGGATGTCAAACCGGCGTCGCCGCCACCGGCGATGACCCCGCCGCCACCACCCCCGACACCGCCAACGCCGGCCGCTCCCCCGCTCGCCCCGCCGCCGGTGAAACGACCGGTGGTGACGGTGACGCAGCACGTCGTTCCGCCGGCTCCGCCGCCACGGCGCGCCGCGCCGCCACCCCCGCCAAAGACAGGCGCGGTCCAGGCGCGGACCGAGCCGAATTATGTCTTGGATGAACAGGGCCGCAAAGTCATCCGCATGAAACCGCCGGTGGTGGTGCGCGATCTGGCGCAGCGGTTGGAGACCAAACCGCACGTGTTGTTGCAAGACATGATGCAGTTGAACATCTTCGCCAGCCTCAACGAAACGATTGGCGAAGACGTGGCGCGGCGCGTTTGCGAGCGGCATGGGTATGTGTTTGAGTTGGAAAAACGCGACCGGGGCGCGGGCATTTTGCATCCGCCGAAGAAAGTGGCAGCGCCCGTTGCCGGCGAGCAGGAAAGCGATCTGTTGCCGCGCCCACCGGTGGTCACGGTGATGGGGCACGTCGACCACGGCAAAACCTCGCTGCTCGACGCCATCCGCAAGACCGATGTTGCCGGCGCTGAAACCGGCGGCATTACCCAGCACATCGGCGCGAGTGTGGTCACATTGCCGGACGGCAAGAGCATCACCTTCCTCGACACCCCCGGCCACGAAGCGTTCACCAAGATGCGCGCGCGCGGGGCGACGATGACCGACTTGGTGGTGTTGGTTGTGGCCGCGGATGACGGTGTCATGCCGCAAACCGTTGAAGCCATCAGCCACGCCAGGGCGGCCAACGTGCCGATTCTCGTGGCGATCAACAAATGCGACTTGCCCACCGCCAACCCCGACCGGGTCCGCAAACAATTGCAGGAACATGGACTAACCGCCGAAAGTTGGGGGGGGCAGACGATCACAGTCGAAGTCTCGGCCACCACGAAGAAAGGGATCGAGGATTTGCTGGAAATGATCCTACTGCAAGCCGAGATCCTGGAGTTGAAAGCCAGCCCGAAAGGCCCCTCGTCCGGCCACATTGTCGAGGCTCAACTCGAACCGGGACTCGGCCCGACCGCCACCGTCCTGGTGCGGCGCGGGACGTTGAAAGTCGGCGACGCGATCATCTGCGGGCCGCACTGGGCGAAGATCCGCGGCTTGATCAACGACAAAGGTCAGCGCGTCAAGGAAGCCAAGCCGGCCACCCCGGTGAAAATCATCGGCTTGTCCGGCGTACCGGAAGCGGGTGCGGAATTCACCGCGGTCCGCAACGACAAGGAAGCTCGCGCGCTGGCGGAGGAACGACAGTTGGCTGCGCGCGCTGCGGCGACGCCGGCGACAAAGCCCCGCGCGAGTCTGGAGACGCTGTTTAGCAACGAAGGCGACAGGAAACAACTCAATATCGTGCTCAAGGCCGACGTGCAAGGTTCGCTCGAAGCCATCAGCGAATCACTCGGCAAATTGCGCAGCGCGAAAGTGGAGCAGGAGGTCATCCATCGCGCGGTCGGCAACATCACCGTCAACGACGTGTTGCTGGCCAGCGCCTCGCAGGCCATCATTATCGGTTTCCGCGTGAAGCTCGAAAATGGCGTTGCAGATCTTGCCAAGCGCGAAGGCGTCGAGATCCGCCTCTACAGCATCATTTACGAGTTACTGGAACAGGTCGAAGAAGCAATGGAGGGCCTGCTCGAGCCCGAATGGCGCGAGCAGATCACCGGCCGGGCGGAAGTGCGCCAGGTGTTCCAGCTTTCCAGCGGTGCGCCGGTGGCCGGCTGCGTGGTCACCAGTGGACGGCTCGTCCGCAGTGGCCGGGTACGGCTCGTGCGGCGCAAGGCCGTGCAATACGAAGGCCGTATCAGCAGCCTGCGGCATTTTCAAGACGACGTCAAAGAAGTCAAAGCCGGCATGGAATGCGGCTTGCGCCTCGAAAATTTTTCGGATTATCAAAACGGCGACGTCATTGAGTGTTTCACGGTCGAGAAAGTTGCCGCCAAGCTGTAACGCCGCCAGCGCGCGCGGCAAATGAGGGTCTCATGAGCAGTCGGCGTACCGAACGAGTTTCCGAATTGGTCAAACAACAAGTCAGTGAGATCGTCCAAGAACTCAACCTGGCCGGTTGTGGCTTTGTCACCATCACCGACGCACGCGTGGCACCCGACCTGCGCGAGGCGCGGATTTATTTCAGCGTCATCGGCACCTCGTGGCAAGCCGAACAGGCATTGGCCACCCTGAAGGAACGCCACGATCTCATCCAGCGAGAACTGGCCCACCGCATCGTCCTCAAATACACCCCGCGCCTGAAATTCGTGCTGGATCAGACCGAAAGCCGCGCCGCACACATCGAGCAACTTCTCGACGAAATCGAGCCGCCTTCCCATGACTGATCTCGCCCGTCAGATTGCCGAGATTTTGTGCTGCGAGCAGCGGTTCCTCATTCTCACCCACTACCGGCCCGACGGTGACGCCATCGGCTCGCAACTTGCGCTTGCTATCCTCCTGAAAAATCTCGGCAAACACGTCACCGTGTGGAACGACGACGACGTGCCGGCCAAATTCCGCTTCCTGCCGCGCAGCAACCTCATCTGCCGCCCCCCTGCCGAACCGCAGGACTTCGACGTCGTGATTGCCGTGGATGTGTCCACTTGGCAACGCGCCGGTCTCGGCACGGAACGCATCCGCCGCAAAAAATATTTCATCAATATTGACCACCACGTCAGCAACGAAAAGTTTGCCGACCTGAACTGGGTCGTGCCGAACGCACCCGCTTCCGGCCAAATTGTTTATCATCTGATCAAAGCCGGTGGTTTCCCGCTGACCCGGGAAATTGCGACCTGCCTGTTTGCGGCCATCTTCACCGACACCGGGCAATTCTCCTACAGCAACACCACGGCCGACTGCCTCCGCGTCGCGGCCGAACTCGTTGACGCCGGCCTCAACGTGGGCGAAATCAGCCGCCACGTCTATGAGAGCTACCCCTACGCCCGCGTCCGATTGCTCCAGAAAGCGTTGGCCGACCTCAAACTCGCCGACCACAACCGCGTCGCCTACACGTGGGTGACGCGCGACATGTTCGAGGAATCCGGCGCCAAACGCGAAGACACCGAGGGCCTGATTGATTACGCTCGCTCCATTGAAGGGGTGCTCGTCGCCGCGCTGTTTGAGGAAATGGCCGAACCGGGCAAAATCCGCGTCAGTCTCCGCTCCAAGCATCCGGAAATTGACGTAAACTCCATCGCCCGGCATTTCGGCGGTGGCGGTCACCGCGAAGCTGCGGGCGCGCGGATCAGCGGCCACCCCAAAGATGTAGAGACCCGCGTCCTCGCGGTGATCACCAATGCCATCACCCACTTGGGCACTGCACCACTCAAGCACTCCAGCACTTAGGTACTCAGGCACTCAGGCACATATGTACTCCCCCCTTACTCCTTTCGATGGCGCGCTCTTGGTCGACAAACCGGCTGGTTGTACGTCCCACGACGTGGTGGACCGCCTTCGCCGGCATTTCGGCTTCAAAAAAGTCGGCCATTGCGGCACCCTCGACCCCAACGCCACCGGCCTGCTCATCATCCTGCTGGAACGCGCAACCAAATTGCAAGACCGGCTGATGGCCGACGACAAAACGTACGAAGGCACCATGCGCCTCGGTGTCGTCACCACGTCGCATGATGCGGATGGCGAAGTCATTGCCGAAAAACCGGTGCCGCCTCTCACAAGCGGCGACCTGGAAGCAGCGTTGGCCAAATTTCGCGGCGACATCCAGCAGGTCCCGCCGATGGTCAGCGCCATCAAACACGAAGGCACCCCGCTCTACAAACTCGCCCGCAAAGGCCAGACCGTCGAACGCGAACCGCGCCTGGTCCACATCTACGACCTGCGCGTTCTCGAAATGCGCCTGCCGGACATTTCCATTCGCGTCGCCTGCTCGAAAGGCACCTACGTCCGTACCCTCTGCCACGACGTGGGCGCAGTTCTCGGTTGCGGCGCCCACCTGCTCCACCTCCGCCGCATACGGTCGGGCAATTTCGACGTGAAAGACGCCCACCGTCTTGAGGAGCTGCTCCAACTCCACCGGCAGCAATTGCCGCCGCTCATCATCCCCATCCTCCAACTCGCGCGGCTGCCTGCGCGCTGATGCATATCCTTCACACATTGACTGAATTCGCCGCCCGCTGCCCGCAACCCTGCGTGGCCATTGGGGTCTTCGACGGCGTTCACCGCGGCCATCAAGCGGTGATCCGCCAAGCCATCGCCGAAGCCTGCGCCCGTGGCGGCACCAGCGTTGTGCTGACGTTCGACCCGCACCCCCAACGCGTCCTCCAGCCGACCAAAGCCCCGCCGTTGCTCACCGCCACACCCCATAAACTTCGTCTCATCGAACAACTCGGCACGGCCGCTTGCCTCCTGCTTCCCTTTGACCACGCGTTCGCCCGCTTGTCCGCCGAAGAATTCGTCGCCCAACTCTGCCGGCATAGCGACCGGCTCCAAGCGATCTGTGTTGGCGCGCGTTTCCATTTCGGCCACGACCGCGCCGGCAACATCCGTTTGCTCGAATCCCTGGCCATGCGTTATGGGTACAAGGCTTGCGCCGTCCCGCCGGTCCGCGTGGGCGAGCACCTCGTCAGTTCCACTGCCATCCGGCAACACATTCAGCACGGCCGCCTCGACCTGGCGGCCGCGATGCTTGGCCGTCCGTACTCTGTCCTGGGTACGGTGGCGCGCGGTGACGGTCTCGGCCGGCAACTTGGCGTCCCCACCGCCAACCTCAATCCCCACAATGAAGCGCTGCCGCCCAACGGGGTGTATGTAGCGCGCGTCCGATTCGCCGATCAACATCTGCCGGCCGTGCTCAACCTCGGCACCCGCCCCACCGTGACCGGCGGCGCCCACCGCCGCACGCTTGAAGTTCACTTGCTGGATTTCGACGGCGACCTCTATGGGCAGGAGTTGGAAGTCGTCTTCGTTGCCAAACTGCGCAACGAGCAGAAGTTCGCGTCGTTGGAAGCGCTGACGCAACAAATTCGCGCCGACATCGCCAACGCCCGGCAACGACTCAACGTTTGACGGTGGGCGGGATGATTTTGAAATTGATGCCGAACCGAGTGGCCGCGCTTGGCACGCTCCCCAACCTCTTAGCGGCGCAGCAACTCCCACAACAACCGCGCCGGGGTTGCCCGCCGCCCAAAGAGCCAACCCCACTCGTCGGCGCGGACCTTGTCGGGGTCCATCGTCCACGGCGCGTTGGCCGCCGCGCCGGCCGCGACCAAATCCAATACGGGGCCGCGCCGTTGCCGGGATTCTTCCGCGCGGTAATTCGCTTTGGCCAGCGCCACGACCATCCGCGGTAGTTCGTCTGCGTCCAACCACACGTGGGCGCACGCCTCGCAACGATCCATCATGAGCACGGCCAGACCGAGATACCCATATTTCTCCATTCGCCGCCGGCAGCGCGGACAACGCAACTCGGGATCGGCGCGCGGCTCAGCCGGTCGCGCCCACGATTGTTGTTCGGCTTCGGCGACCGGCATGGCGCGCCAACTCGCCTCCAGAATGGCCGTCAAATCCGCATGGGCCAACCACACGCCGCGGCACCCGTGGCACAACGCCACCGGCACGGCGTCAATCTGCGCCTCCGTCAACGTCTGCGCGCAACGCGGACAATTGCTCATAGCACCCTCCGAAATTTTTTCTCCAATTCGGCATAGCTGATTTGGATCATCGTCGGCCGTCCATGCGGGCAGGTGTAGGGCAACTCGCATTGGTGGAGCTGCTGCAACAGCGACTGGAGTTCCGGGCCGCTCAACGGGTCGTGGGCTTTGACCGCGTGCCGGCATACCGTGGTGGCAATCTTGTCTTCGGTCAGCCGTCGGACGTGGACTTCTTCGCCTACCTGTCGCAGTTCGTCCACGATGTGGCGGAAGGTCTGCGCCACGTCGGCCATCGGGAAATACGGCGGCACAGCGTCCACCAAGAACGTCTTGTCGCCAAACTCGCTGACGCCGAGGCCGAGTTTGTGGAGCGTGGGGAGATTGGCTTTCAGGAACACCGCGTCGCGGGCATCGAGTTCGAGCGTGACCGGCAGCAACAGTTGTTGCGACGGCGCAGTTTCCGATTCCAGTTCGCGCAGCATTTTCTCGAACAACACTCGCTCGTGCGCGGCGTGTTGATCCAGCAAGACCAACCCTTCTGGCGATTCGACCAACACATAGAGTTGACCGATCACGCCGAGCACGCGCCACGGGCCTTGGTCTTCGGTCGCGACGACGGCGCCACCTGCCCATTCGGATTGAACGTAACGTTCGCCATCCGCGACGGGCGCGACGAAAGACGGCACCGTCGCGGGGACGGCAGCAGCGACATCATGAACGGGCAGCGGTTGAGCGTTCGCGCCTCGCGGCTCGAGCGCCTGACGGACGGCCGTGATTACGGCTTGCCGAACGGCTGGTTCATTGCGGAACTTCACTTCGCGTTTGGCAGGATGAACGTTTACGTCCACCAACGCCGGAGGGAGGTTCACAAACAAGAAGGTGACCGGAAACTGCCCCTTCATCAGCGCAGTGTGGTAGCCTTCGAGTAATGCGAAATTGAGGCTGCGGCTTTCCACAGGCCGGCCATTGACGAAGAGATGTTGTTGCCGCCGGTCCACCCGGCTCACGCCAGGTTTGCCGATGAAGCCGGTCACTTTGACCTCTTCGGTCGCGAACTCCACCGGCAAGAGTTGCGCGACGAGTTGTGGGCCATACAATTCTCGCAACCGGTCGAGCAGCCGCTCCGCCGGCGCGAGATCGAACACTTCCCGCTCATCCATCACCAAGCGGAATGCCACCCGCGGATGCGCGAGGGCGCAGAGCGTAACGATGTGCTCGCAGTGGGCCGTCTCGGTCGGCACCGCGCGCAGGAACTTGCGCCGGGCTGGCAGATTGAAAAAGAGGTTGCGGACTTCAACCACGGTGCCTTCCGCGCCGCCCGTGTCGCGAACGGAGAGAATTTTGCCGCCGGCAATTTCGATCTGGGTACCGCTCAATGTGCCGCGTTCGCGCGTGGTCAACGTAAACCGAGACACGGCAGCGATGCTGGGGATTGCTTCCCCACGAAAACCGAGGGAGGAAATCTCCGCGAGGTCTTCGGCTTTCTGGATCTTGCTTGTTGCGTGACGTTCGAGCGCCAACAGCGCGTCGTCCCGGCTCATACCCCACCCATCATCGGCCACGATCACCGCCGACCGACCGCCATTTTTGATGGTGACTGTGATGCGGTGGGCGTCGGCATCGAGCGCATTTTCCACCAACTCCTTGACGACCGACGCGGGGCGCTCAACCACTTCGCCGGCGGCGATTTGGTTGGCTACCTGTTCGGACAGGAGACGGATCCGGTTCACAAGGCGCAAGTATAACGGGTTTAGAAGTGCTTTTCGAGGGCGAGGCTGATTTCGTGGCCGCCGCGCTCGCCGTTGCGAATGGCGTTGAAGCCGTAGCCATAGGTCAAAAGGACGCGCGTGTTGAACCAGGCCCGGCAACCAAGGCCGACGCCGATGCCAAAGTAATTGTGCCAGTCGCCATCACCGGGCGGCACGGTGTGGGCAATGGCCCAATCGCCATGCAGGTAACCGGTCAAGTCTTGCCAGTCTGCCAGTTTTTGGCCGAGCATCACGTTGGCCAAGCCGAAGTCTTCGGCAAAAATTTCGCGCGTGTAATAGCCCCGCAAGGTCAACGCCACCGAGTCGAAACCGACCAGATTGCCGCCGATTTTCCAAGCGCCGAGTTGGTCAATGTTTTCGCCCAAGCCGCCGGCGAGCCGGCCATACATGGTGGCCGAGCCGAGCGGCAGTTTCAGCGCGACCGAGCCGAACAGCCGCGTGTACTTGCTTTCCGCCTCATATTCCGCGCCGGTCGGGCCAAACGCCGCGAAGCCGCTGCGGTAGTTCGCCTCGGCGAGCAGATAAGCCTCCGCGCCTCGCCGCGCCGCCAGCTCCGGCTCAATCCCGCCAAAGCGCAATTCGGCGAAAACCGATTGGACCAGATGATCGTTGGGCAACGTGAAGTTTTTCGTGCTCGAGGTTTCGCGGTAGAATTGGCCGGCGACGGCGTAGGTGGTGCGCAGGTTCAACGGCAGCGGTGTTGGATTCGGAATCGTCTGGTTGACGAAGACCCGGCCGTTGACTGAGTCGCCGTAGAATTCCTCGTGGGTCAGCCGTTCGCCGTGCCGGTAAGGCGTCAGTCCATCGGCGAAGAAGCCGCCGCCGGCACCGGCGCCGATGGCGGTGTTGGTGTTGCCGCCGACGAACCAGCTCAACTCTGCATCCAGGAAAATACCGGCAAAGAAAATCCGCAGCGCCGTGTTGGTCCACGGATAATTGTTTTCATTGAACCAGAGCGCGGCGATGCCGGAGATGGCTTCCTCGCCGTTGACCACGCACCCGCCTGTCTGCAACATCAGCACGCGGCGGCGTTCAACGTCCACCTGAGCCAGGACGGTCGTTGTGGCCAGCAGCAGCGCGACAAGCAACAAGAGCTGTTTCATCAGAAGTGGCCGCAGGATAGCTTGACCCATTTTTCTTGCAATGCTAAAGTCGCGCCGTTTTCAAACGGTGGCTATAGCTCAGCTTGGTAGAGCCCCAGATTGTGGATCTGGTTGTCGCGGGTTCAAATCCCGTTAGCCACCCCATTTTTCTTCCGGCCACGACCGGGGCATTTTTCACGCAATCCCACGGTGGGACCGAACGACAACCGAGACGCCCTGTGTCTCGACGCACCGAGAGCCGCAACCCCTTGGCGGGACCGGCCGCTCGCGGGTGGGGACTTTTTATGTCTGCATGCCGTTGATCCCGCCGGTCAGTCGTTGATCTGCTCGTTGCTATCTCGCGAGACTCGGCGGCCCATGCTGATTGTCACGGACGGCCCGCAAACCCAAGAATCGCTGTGGGCGGACCTTCAATGTTTTCTGCCCGAGGCACGAGCGTTTCCCGCATGGGAAACTTTGCCGCACGAGGACATCTTACCGGACGAACAAACCATTGCCCAACGTCTCGCGGTCCTTTCCGCTCTTGCGGCAAGCCGCACGACAACCACAAACACACCGCCTTGTCTCATCGTCGCCTCCGTTGCCGCCTTGCTCCAACGCACCTTTGCGCCCGAATCGTTCCGTCGCGAACAGTTCACCCTCGCCACCGGCCAAACCCTCGAAAGGGAAACACTCCTTCAACGGCTCATCGAGTTGGGCTATCACCGCCAAGTCCAAGTGGGTGAACCTGGGGACTTGGCGGTGCGCGGCGGTTTGGTGGATTTCTATCCGTTCGATGCGACCGCGCCGGTGCGTGTGGAGTTTTGGGGTGACCGAATCGAATCACTCCGCGTGTTCGACCCGGTCACCCAACAGTCCCGCCAGCGGCTGAGCCGACTCGATGTGACCGTGGCCGGCGAAATTGGTTTCTTGAAGAAGACACCCGACCAGGCCGTGAGTCTTGCCGCGCACCTGCCCGCCAACACGTTGTTGGTGTTGATCGAGCCGGATGCGCTGTTACTGGCGGCGGCGGCGTATGCGCGGCGGGTGCCGGCGGCAGATCCGTTTCACGTGTCGTGGGCGGAGTGGTTACAGGCTGGATTGGCGACAGTGCATATCACCGAACAGCTCGCGCCAAAGGAGGATGCGACGCACCACAACCTCCGGATCGCATCGTTGGAATCTTTCCGCCCGCTTGACGTGCCGGCGCCCAACACGGAAGTCGCCGAGCAATCCCGCCGGTCTTTCTTCGACCAGATGCACCGCTGGCGTGCCGACGGTTGGGCGGTACAGGTGTTTTGCGACACTGATGGCGAGCAGCAGCGGTTTGTGGAGTTATGGGAAGAGACCGGTGGATCGCGTGATCAGTCGCCGCCCGTCAAAATCGGCTCCCTCGCGCGCGGCTTCATTTGGGAGGCGGCCAAGTTGGTGGTGGTCACCGATGCGGAAATCTTCGGGCGCTATAAACAACGTCGCAGTCGCCGGGGCGGTTATGCTACCGCACCAGTGGCCGACTGGCACGAGTTTGCCGAGGGCGATTTTGTAGTGCATCTCCAACACGGCATCGCGCAGTATCTCGGCCTGCGGACCATCAACAATCAAGAAGTACTCGCACTGGGGTACGCTCACGGCGCGCGGCTCTATGTCCCGCTGGACCAAGCCCATCTAGTCAGCCGATATGTCGGTCTTGGCAAACGCATCCCGGAATTGCACGAACTCGGCGGCAGTCTCTGGCAACGGCAAAAGTTCCGCGCCGAACGGGCAATCATGGATCTGGCCGCGGAGCTGCTCGAGATTCAGGCGGCACGGGAGACGTTGCCGGGGCGCGCGTTCGCACCGGACACGCCGTGGCAACGCGAGTTCGAGGCAATGTTCCCCTTTGAGGAGACTCCGGATCAACTCACAGCCATTGCTGCCGTCAAAGCCGATCTCGAAGCCAGCAGGCCCATGGACCGGTTGCTTTGTGGCGACGTTGGTTTTGGCAAGACCGAAGTTGCGATTCGGGCGGCCTTCAAGGCGGTCATGGATGGCGTTCAAGTGGCCGTGCTGTGTCCAACCACGGTGCTGGCCGAGCAACATTGGAACGTCTTCCGCGCACGGATGGCTGGCTTCCCGGTCACGGTCGAAATGCTCAGCCGATTCCGCAGCGCCGGTGAACAGAAAAAGATTCTCCAACTCGTTCGGGAAGGCGCCGTGGACATCCTCATCGGCACCCACCGGTTGCTCAGCCCGGATGTAGCGTTCAAGAATCTTGGCTTAGTTGTGATTGACGAGGAGCAACGATTCGGCGTGCTGCACAAGGAGCGATTCAAGCAGTTTCGCAAGCTGGTGGACGTGCTCACGCTCAGCGCGACGCCGATTCCGCGCACGCTCTACCTTGCCCTGAGCGGCGCCCGTGACATGAGCGTCATTCAAACGCCGCCCGTCAACCGCTTGCCAGTCGAAACGCACATTGCGCTCTACGACGAACGTCTGATCCGGCAGGTGATCGAACGCGAACTGGCGCGCGGCGGCCAGGTGTTTTACCTCCACAACCGGGTGCAGAGCATTGATGCCGTGGCGGACCGGCTGCGGGGATTGCTGCCAGACTCGGTGCGAATCGCCGTCGGGCATGGCCAGATGGCCGAGCGCGAACTCGAATCGGTGATGCACCGATTCGTGGCCGGCCAGATTGACGTGTTGGTTTGCACAACGATCATTGAAAGCGGCCTCGATATCCCGAATGCCAACACCATCATCATTGATCGGGCCGACCGGTTTGGCTTGGCGGATTTGTATCAACTGCGTGGCCGGGTGGGACGGCATCATCGGCAGGCGTATTGTTACATCTTGTTGCCGCGGCACATGCAGTTGGTGGCCTCGGCCCGAAAACGGATCAGCGCCCTCAAGCAGTATTCCTCGCTCGGCAGCGGCTACAAAATCGCCATGCGCGACCTCGAAATCCGTGGCGCCGGCAACCTGCTGGGCGCCGAACAGAACGGTCACATCACCAGCATCGGGTTCGAGCTGTATTGCCAGTTGCTCCAAGAAAGCATCGCCCGGCTCAAAGGCGAAACCGTGCGCCGACCGCCACCGGTCACGTTGCGGCTGGACTTTCTCGTAACAACAACCGGCGAGAGCTTGGCCCGGCTGCCGGAGACTTACATTCCCGAAGCGCCGTTGCGCATCGAAGCCTATCGGCAAGTGGCGCAGGCGGTCAGCGTCACCGCCGTGGAACGCTGTCGGGCTGAGTGGCGCGACCGCTTCGGGCCGTTGCCGCGTCCAGTACGATTGCTGCTGGCCACCGCGGAACTGAAGCTCCACGCCGGAACCGCCGGCGTGGAGTTCATCGAAACCAAAGAGGATAAAATCATGGTGCGCGCCCGTGGTCTGTATTACCAGCCGAACGGCAAGTTTCCGCGTTTCACGAAAAACCGTCCGGAAGAGAAGCTTGGCGAATTGAAGGCCTTGCTGAAAACTTGGCGCGGACCGTGAGGGCGCGGCAGAGTTGCAGCCGGGCGGATTCTGTGTTCCATTCCCCTCCCATGAGCCAAGTAGCCAAAAGTTTTCGCGCGCGTGTCTCCCGCAACGTGAGCGGCCGTTATCTCTTGTACCTGCCGCCGGGATATGAAACCCAGAAACGAAAACGCTGGCCGTTGGTATTGTTCCTGCACGGCGCGGGCGAACGGGGCGATGCTTTGGAGCAGGTCAAGACGCACGGGCCGCCCAAACTCGTCGCAGAAGGCCGGGAGTTTCCCTTCATCCTCGCCTCGCCCCAATGTCCTGCCGATCAGTTTTGGGACGTGATGGCGTTGGGCGCATTGGTGGATGTCTTGCTCAAGGAATACCGGGCGGCCCCGAACCGCGTGTACCTGACGGGCCTCAGCATGGGCGGGTATGGGACGTGGGCGCTGGCACAGGCGTTTCCGGACCGGTTTGCGGCGCTCGTGCCGATCTGCGGCGGCGGCCGGGCGTTGGCGGTGAAAAAGATTGCCCACCTGCCGATCTGGGTGTTCCACGGAGCCAAAGACAATACCGTGCCGCTGGGGGAATCGGAACGCATGGTCAACGCCCTGAAAAAAGCTGGCGCGAAGAAAGTCCGCTTCACCGTGTACCCAGACGCCGGTCATGATTCGTGGACGGAAACCTACCTCAACGATAAACTCTACACATGGCTACTGGCACAGCGACGGCGGTCAGCCGCTTGAACACGCAGTTGTGGGTTTTGTTCTTCGCGCTCGCATTACCGGTCGCGGCGCAACCAACCAACACGTTTGTCATTGCCTCCTACAACGTCGCAAACTGGAATTTGATCGAACGCAATCGCCAACCAAACCAGCCCAAGCCCGACGACGAAAAACAAGCCGTTTGGCGTGTGGTTCAGTCCATCCAGCCCGATGTGCTTGGCGTGATGGAGATGGGCACGACCAACGACCTCGCGGAGTTTGCGGCCGGCCTGCGCGCGCGCGGCCTCGATTACCCGCACACGGAATGGGTGCCGGGCGCCGACACGAATCGCCACGTTGCGCTGTTGTCCCGCCATCCCATCCGCCACCGGTTCTCCCGCTCGGATTACACCTACCGGCTGGGCTTTGAATCCGCGCGCATGTCGCGCGGCCTGTTGGATGTGGAGATTCAGGTCGGCACCGACTATCGTTTCCGCGCCATTGTCCTGCACTTGAAATCGCGCCGCGCTGTAGATTACGGCGACCAGGAGTACATGCGTCTGCAGGAGGCCCGTCTCGCCCGACAACACATCGAGCAGATCCTGCAGAAGAATCCCCGGCAGAACCTGATTGTCATGGGCGATCTGAACGACAAGCCGGACAGCCTGCCTGTGCGGACGATCATCGGGGCGCCGCCGTTGGAGTTGTTCGACTTGAACCCCGCCGACGCACGGGGGTATCACGACACACATTTCTGGTGCGCCGTCAAACAGTGGAGCCGAATTGACTATCTGTTGCCTAGTCCGGGCATGTGGAGTGAGTATGTCGCCGGCAGTGCCCGGCTGGTGACCGGGGAGGATTGGCTCAAAGGCAGCGACCACAAGGCACTTTTGGCAACCTTCTTCAGTCACGACCTCGACGAACTGACCGTGTTCGCTGACCCCGCCGAACTGCGCCAGCGCCACCGTCGCCTGACCCTTGGCGCGCTGGCGGTTCTGATGGCCGTGCTGTTGGTCGGGCTGTATTGGCGCGCCAGCCGCGCTCCACCGGCCGCTGAGTAGCCGGCGTTTTTTGAGTTGTGCCGGTTGCCCCGGCGGGCTATTGTGGCGCCGAGTTCGAGGCGGGCAGCCGCAATGACCAACCGATCCTCTCACCCGTCCCGCGGCATTCTCCGCGGCGCTGGAGACCAACTATGAAACGCATCGGGACTATTTTAGGGGTCGCGCTTGTGCTGGCTCTCGCTTTCAGTCTGCGGCGTGGCGTCGGCGCACCCGCAGGGGAGCAGCCCGCAGCCGCGCCGCCCCCCCTTTGGGGGGCCGCCCCGCTGCCGAATCCCGCGCTACCGGCCACGACCGCTTTCGCGCGCCCCGTCCAGACGTCACTTGCACCTGTGCCGCGCGGTCCACTGTCCCTGCCGGCGGAGAAGCTGCTCGCCGCCGCCACGATTCTGGCGGAACGGGAAACCCCAGCCCGTCAACCACAGACGTTGACGCGCGAACGGCTCGTCAAAACGGACTTCAAGTATCCGTTAGTACGCGTCGTGGAGACCGTGCGGCGTGACGCGAGCGGGGGGGAGACGATCCAACGCCGGGAACTGATGGTGGCTGATCATGTGATGGTCAAGTTGCGCGCCCCCGCCACAACGGCGGAGTTGACCGCGGTGGTGAAACGGCTGGGTGGCGAGGTGCGCAAGAAGATGTACACGCCCGGGATGTTTCTAGTGTCGTTTGCCGCGCCGACCCTCGACACAATTCCCGAGGGTCTGCGCGCATTGCCGCAGCACCCGCTGATCGAACTGGCCGAACCGGATTATATCGGTGGCGTGGCCGACACCCTGCCGAATGACACCAGTTTCGGTGTCTTGTGGGGATTGCACAATACCGGCCAGACCATCGGCGGTCAGGTGGGCATCGCCGACGCCGACATTGACGCGCCGGCCGCGTGGGACCTCAGCACGGGCAACTCGAACATCGTCGTGGCCGTCATTGATACCGGTGTGGATTACAATCATCCCGATCTCGCCGCCAACATGTGGCGCAATCCCGGCGAGATTGCCGGCAACGGGATTGACGATGACGGTAACGGGTTCATTGACGACGTGTATGGCTGGGATTTTGGCAACGACGACAGCGATCCGTTCGATGACCACAGTCACGGCACCCACTGTGCCGGCACCATCGGCGGCGTAGGCAACAACAGCACCGGGGTCGTCGGCGTGAACTGGCGTGTCCGCATCATGGCCGTCAAATGGATTCTCGGCAATGGCAATGGGGCCACGTCGGACGCCACCGACGCCATCACCTACACCACCCGGATGCGGGTGCGGTTGACCTCGAACTCCTGGCATGTGTACAGCTACAGTGCTGCGATGGAAGCGGCCATCGGTCAAGCTGCCGCGTCGAACATTCTGTTTGTGGCCGCCGCCGGCAATGCCGCGCGGGACCTTGAATTGACCCCGGATTACCCCGCGAACTTCACCAACGACAACATGATCGTCGTGGCCGCCACGGATAACCGTGATCAACTTGCCAGTTTTTCCAACTGGGGCTTGATCAGTGTGGACCTCGGCGCACCGGGCGTGAACGTCTATAGCAGTACCCCCGGTAACAGCTACGCCTATTTCAGCGGCACCTCGATGGCCTGCCCGCACGTGGCCGGTGCCTGTGCGCTGGCCTACGCCGTCAAGCCCGACGCCACGGCCGCCGAAATCAAGCAGACCATTCTCGCCGGGGCCGAACCCATCGCCGCGTTGAGCAACAAATGCGTGACCGGTGCGCGCCTCAACGTTTTCAACACCCTGCAACGGCTGGATCGCAATATCGCGCTCACCCCGTTTACGGACACTGTGTTCAGCGGCCCCGATGGTGGCCCGTTCACCCCGGCCGCGATCACCTACGTCATCGCCAACATCGGCACCAACACCTTCTCCTGGACGGCCACCAAAACAGCCCCCTGGTTTGATTTGTCCCTGACCAGCGGCACGTTGGCTCCAGGCCAATCCAACAGCGTCATCGTGACTTGGAATGCCGTCGCCAACACGTACCCGCCCGGCGCCTTCACGGACACGATCATCTTCTCCAACACGTTGAGTGCCGTGCCGGCGCTGCGCGTGGTCAGTCTCCAAGTCTTGAACAGTTTGGCGATCACACCCGCCACCGGGTTCACCGCGGTCGGCCCCGAAGGCGGCCCCTTCGATCCGAACTCCCAAGCGTATATCTTGTCCAACCGGTCCAGTGCCGTGCGCAGTTGGGCCGGTCTTAGTTCAGCCGCGTGGCTGTCGGTGCCCATCGGCGGTGCCTTGCCGGGCCACGCCAAAACCAACGTCACCGTCGCGCTCAACGCCACCGCCAACTCGTTGCCGGCCGGCCAATACACCGCGACGGCCACATTCTCCAACCTCACCGCCGGCAGCGCCCAGCCGCGCCCGATCACCTTGCGCGCCGGGGTGGATGATTTCACCGAACTGTTCAGCGCCACCGACAATGACCTCGATGGGATGACTCTGACGTTCATTCCCAATGGCTCGGCGATGTATTACACGGCGTGCCGCGCGCCCGCCACCGCCTTTCCGACCGACCCCACCGGCGGCACAACGCTCGCGCTCAGCGACGACAGTGCGCTCGCCATCACCCTGAGCGGCGGTGCCACGGTGTCGTTGTACGGCACCAACGTCGCCACCTTCTACGTCGGTAGCAACGGCTACATCACATTGGGTTCGGGTGACACGACATACACCGAATCTTTGTCCGCCCATTTCAGTAAACCCCGGATCGCGGCCTTGTTTGACGACCTCGACCCGGCCAGCGGCGGCACCGTTTCTTGGAAACAACTCGCCGACCGCGCCGCCGTGACCTGGCAAAACGTCCCCGAATTCGGCCTCAGCAACCAAAATAGTTTCCAGATCGAACTGTTCTTCGATGGCCGCATCCGGATCACTTGGCTGGCCATCGCGGCCACGGATGGCTTGGCCGGGTTGTCGCGCGGCCAGGGCCTTCCACCAGGGTTCGCCGAAAGCGACCTCACGGGCTACGGGTTGTGCGCCGGCTTGATCCCCAACCTGGTCTGGCTCGGCACTGTGGACACCAACTGGGACACCGCCACCCCCCAACTGGACGGGCGACGCCACCACCTACACCGAAGGCGCCAACGTCACCTTCAAAAACATTGGCGTCACCTTGGTCCACAGCAACGTCACCATCCAACCCGACGGTGTCGCTCCCGCCGCCACCACCATCACCAACACCACCGCCAAGACGTTCACCTTCACCGGCGGCACCCTCGGCGGCGGCCCCTTGGTCAAATCCGGCGCCGGCACCGCGTCGTTTAACGGATACCTCGACAGCCTCACCTTCACCAACGGCGCTTTCATTCAGGGCGGCACGGTCATGTTCCGCGCCGAAACCAATGCCGTGCCCAGTGGCACGCGAACCCAATGGTTCGGCCTGGATCCGATCACCCTCGACAACGCCAACTTCGGCTTCCTCGGCGCCGCCGCCGTCAACGGCCACACCAACATCCTGCCGAACCCACTGCGTCTCGGCCCCGGCGGCGGCACCCTCCAATACGGCCGCGCCGGCACCGCCACCAACCCGAAAATCATCTTCAGCGGCCCCGTCACCTTTGCCACCAACGCCACCCTCTGGCTGCGCGCCAA
>CALBCO010000008.1 GCA_937927265.1 uncultured Verrucomicrobiae bacterium
GGGTGCGCTTGATAGTAGGCATAGAGGGCCGCACCGGCCGCCAAGCCGGAGTCGCCGGCGTTGGGGTAAATCCAGTGGCGTTGGATCCGCCCGGATTCCCAGAGGCGTTGGTTGAGTTTGACGTTGAGGAAAATGCCGCCGGCGCAGGTGAGGTGCTGGGTCTGTTCCTTTGCGAGCCAGGGGAAGATGATTTCCTTGGCTTGTGTTTCCAGAACGCGCTGGGCCTCGGCGGCAATGTGCTCGCGCCCGTACCGGCTCAGCAGATCGCGGATGTCGTTGGCATCGTCGAAATGCCACTGGATTGCGGTCCCCTCGTTCCAGCGGTATGGACCGCGGAAGTTGCACGGCTCGACCAGTTCGCCCGCGCTGAATTTCGGGTAGAACTTGTCGAGCACACCGGCCGCTTTGGCTGGGTCGCCGTAGGGCGCCAAGCCCATGGTCTTGCCCTCCCCGTCGCCATGCCACCAACCGAGGGCTTCGGTGACGTTGCTGTAGAACCATCCGAGCGACGCTTCATTGCCAAAGGATTTCAAGCGGGTGATGCGGCCCTTTTCGCCGCGCCAAAGGTTGATGCACGAATCGTCGCCGGAGCCGTCCATGGTGACGATCAATTGCTTGGCGGTGTGGCCGCTGGTGTAATACGCCGAAGCGGCATGGGCGAGGTGGTGCTCGACGTGGAGAATCGGGACGCGGTCGGGCAGCGGGAAGTTTTTGACGTAGATCGGCAACTTGTGGCGCGCGCGGCCCACAAACTTGCGGGCCAACGCTTCCGCCCGGTAGAAAAGGTGTTGTTTCTCCGCGCGCGGGCCACGCAAATCGAGCAAATCGTTCAGTCCGGGCACGCTGCCGCGCGAGGGGACGGCGACGAGATCAATGTCGCCGATTTGCAGTCCCCGCGCCTGCAGACAATAGGCGACCGCCCGAAAGGGCAAGCCCGCATAATGTTTCGTGCGCGTGAATCGTTCTTCGGCAACGTCCGCGACGATGCGGCCGTCCACGATCAGCGCCGCGCTGCTATCATGACCGATGTGAATTCCCAAAATATTCATGTGTGCGCTCCTGTTGCAGGACTTCTTTATAGGCGACGATGGTAGCGCAGGCAACGTTTTCTGGCAAATGCCGCTCGCAGGCAACGCGGCGGGCGTTAGCCGCCAGTCGCTGACGTTCCGCCGGCTGTTGCAGCAGCCAAAGTATCTTCGCGGCCAATGCTTGGGGGTCACCCCACGGCACCAGCAGGCCTGTTGTGCCATCCTCTACCATCGAAGGGATGCCGCCGACTCGGGTGGCAATGACCGGCAATCCCGAGACCATCGCTTCGGCAAGCGCGTTGGGGCTGTTGTCATTTTGCGACGGCAAAACAAAGATCTGCGCTTCCCGATGCAGCCGGGCAATCTCCGCGGCGGGTTGAAAACCCAGAAATTCGACCGCCTGAGCCAGACCCCGTTGCTCGATCAACTGCCGGTAGTGTTTCTGGGCGGCGTCACTGCCGGTGCCGACAACCCGCAGGGAAACATCGGGACACGCACGGCGAACCATCGCCAACGCCTCCACGAGCAAATCCAAACCTTTCCACGGCACCAGCGAGCCAACGAACAACAACATGGGCGCCCCGGCGGACGGCTTGTCCGAACTGAAAAAAACCGGGTTCACGGCCTCGTGAATGGTGAAAATCCGCGCGGTCGGATTCAGCGTCCGCACAAAGCCGGTATCATACGCGGTGCGGCAGGTGAAAAACCGCGCCTGCCGGACCGCAGCGGCCTCCAAGCCAGCCACCCGGCGATAGCGGAACACGGGGTGGAGCCGGCCAATTTCGGCGATGATTCCCTGCATGGAAACCACAGCCGGCCGCCCCGACTGCGCGGCGGCCAAGGCATACGGACCTTCCGTGCCGTGGCCATGCACCAAATCCGGCTCGATCTGCGCCAAGACGCGCCGCAACCGTCGCCGGTCAGCGCGAAACCCCGTCAACACGTCCCACTGCCACCAAGGTGGATAACCGCGGTGGGTGAACGGCACCGCGCTGCGGATGACATGGAAGGTAATCATCCCCTGAGCCACTGTTTGGCTGGCGGGGACATATTGGCTGAGCGTGATCAGATGCAACTCCACATCGTCGCGCTGGGCCAGCGCACGGGACAGATTCACGATCCAACTGGAGGGATGCGCCCCGTCTGGCCGGCGCGCCAACGCCAACGCTGGCGCCAACTGCTGGACCGGGTACGTCGCCAACCACGCGACTTTCAACGGCCGCGTCCTGACCGGGCCATGGCTCATCGCGTCAGGAGAGCGGGACGCAGTCCTGCCGGCGCCGTGGTCGTCGCCGGTTCGCGGACAACCGCCGCGCGGGTTTCTTCCTGCATCCGAAACGTCAGACGCAAGAGTGCAGAGAGAAAAATAAATTGGGGAAAACTCTCGTCATACGCTCCAAAGATCAAAGTAAAATGGATGGGCCACCACAACAACTGCACTGCCAGGAACATCGCCAACGGAAAAAAGATCGTACCCCGGCATTGGCGCACACAGCGCACGGCGCTGACCAGCACCACGCCCATCAGCGTGTAGAACAATGCCAATCCCGCCACACCCACATAACGGATAGTCGTCAACGGCCCGCTGTGGTACGCGCCCGTCAAGTGCACGAACTCTTCCGTCTGCTGGGTGGTTTTTTGCCCCAACATGAGAAGCCAATCGGATCGCGCCGCCCCAAAGCCGTCGCCTAGCCACCAATTCCTGATCAACCGCTCGCGCCAA
>CALBCO010000009.1 GCA_937927265.1 uncultured Verrucomicrobiae bacterium
TGCGCCCCGATAGACCTTGAGTTTGGTGATCATCTGTCGGCCGAGTCGGTTGCGCGGAATCATCCCTTTGACGGCGTGCTCGATCAGCCGTTCGGGGTGTCGAGCGCGCACCGCCGCCACGGTTTGGATGATCTCGTTGCCCGGGTACTGCGAGTAGGTCATGTAGGTCTTCTGGGTTTCCTTCTTCCCGGTGACCACGACCTTGTCGGCGTTGACTACGACGACGAAATCGCCCGTGTCCACGTGGGGCGTGAAAGTGGGCTTCACTTTTCCGCGCAGCAGGTTGGCGGCTTTGACCGCGACTTTGCCCAACACCTGCCCGCTCGCGTCAATCACGAACCAGCGCGGCTGCGCCTCTTCTTTTTTTGCCATGAATGTTTTCATCGGTAACTCACTTGGAAATCCGCAAGGCCGCGCACTCTAAGCGACTCCCCCAACCCAAGTCAACCCCCATTTTTACCGATGTCACACCTCCCTTGATCGTCAACGCGAGAGAAAGGGGCGGCGGTGGGGCCAAGAATTCATCAACACAAGGTGAACACGGCTTGATCGAAAGTCGTTTTGCGTCAACCAAAGTGGCAGGACGGTCTTCTGACTCACGCGAAGAGGCGTTTTACCGCAGCGGCGCGTCCCCGAAGACACACTACGACTCTCCGACTTCTCCCGGTCGCCGTCGCGGCGTCGGCTCCGCCGGCAGGTAAATCCGTTGCATCGCCTGTCGCCGCAACCATTCTCCCGCGTCCCGATGCCGCACCACCGCGAACGCTTGCGGCGTCTCGCACCCGCCAGGCTGATACCGACATCACGCGTCCTGCGCCTCGTACTGAGTCTGGTCGCGCCACGGCATCTTCTGCACCGCGCTTCACGCCCAGGCCGGCAACGTCTGTGTTCCGCGTTCCAACGAACGATCCACGGGTTGTCACTGACGCTCCAGCCGTCCAGGCGTTTGGCCATCGCTTCCAAGTACGCGCCCGCGCCGAAGGTGCTGTCGGGGTACAGATCACTGGTCTGCTGCGGCCGGTCCGGCGGCGACTTCCACAAATCCGCGTTGGTTTTCAACAACCCCCGGCACTGATTGCTCACGTCGCGCCCCGCCTTGTCGCTGGCCGGGCTTTCCTTCGTCACACTCGTGGAGGCCAACACCTGATCGGCCACGACAACGACCCATTCCCCTCGTCATGGATCGCCGGGCCTTGGAACCAAGCGCTGTTGACCTCAATTGGTGTGTCATCGAAAAACGCTTCCAAGCGGGGAGACTGCAAATAACGTTCGGGCTGGACGCGCTGGAGCTTTCCCGCGACAAAGTCCTGCGTGATCGGGCGCAATGCCAGCCGGCCCGGTTCGCCGTGCGCGCTCTGATCGGGGATCCTGGCGACGCCGAGGAAGGCTTTCAGCGGTTCGTCGTCCTTGAGGCGCTCGACATCGGCCAGGGAGACGCCGCCGCTCGTGAACGCGCAGAGGAAACTGAACACATAGACCTCGGAATCGAAGCGGTGGTGTTGGCCGGAACGCGGCTCGAGGGCGGGGAAAGAGCGGAGGCGTTGGCACAGGCTGAACTCTTCGAGGATGGCGAGTGGGGCGAGCTGACCGTCGGGGATGGAGGCTTTGGAAGCGGGGCGGCATTCGATATCGCGACGCTGGGCCGGAGCGAATCATGTTTACTCGCGCCTCATGAGACCGTCCTCCTCGGAAACTGTTCACCCAAACGCGAAACTTTCAGCACAATGCTAACGATTGAGGTTGGTAGGGCGCGGATGCCGTCCGTGCCGTTGCCGTTGTGCTGCCGGATGGACGCGACGGCGTCGTGTGCCTACCTTTTTTGGGTTTTTCGCGCCTCTTTATGGCCGTTCCCATCCGTGTTGATCCGTGTGAATCTGTGGCTTCCGTTTTTGATTCACCGCGTCCTGGCCTGTCTTCAAATCGAAAGAAGTTGGCCGGCCGCGGCAAATCCGGTAACTATGGCGGGTGATGATTGGTCTGTTCTGCATGATGCTGGCGGCAACCGGCCGCGGCGAGCGAGCCTTGTCGGAAGCGGAGCTGCTCCGGCAGTATCCGTCTTTGCAGATTGCGTTTGGGCTGCTGTTCTTGACCGGACTCATCACCGACATTTGGCTGCTCTGGCGCTGGGGCCACGTCCAAACGACCGCGTTCAAGGTTCGGCCCAAACCATGGGGCGTCCACGATCTGTTGTTGGCCACGGGGGCGTTGATTCTGACCTTGCTGACCGGCATGGGGTTGATGGCACTCCTGATCCGCCACACGGACAGCGCGTGGTTTCTCGCCGGGGATTGCGCGCTGCGCGTGGCCTTTTTGCTGGGGTTGTTGATCTTCTTGCGGCACCGACAAGCCACCTTGGATTGGAACTGGACACCGCTCGGAGTGGTTGGTTTCTTTGCGGTGTTGCCGCCGTTGGCGTTGGCCGGCGCCGCCTTGGTGGGGCTGTACAAGTGGCTCGATCTCACGCCCACGCCGCAGCCGGTTGCCTTGTTGTTCGTCGAGACCACCTCCAAGGCGGAGCTGACTTTCTTGATGATGTTGGCGCTCGTGATCGCGCCGGTTTTTGAAGAGGTGTTCTTCCGGGGGTTTGCTTACCCGGCACTCAAACAACGCCTCGGCACACTCCCGGCTTTGTTGTTGGTCTCCGCCATCTTTGCCGCCATCCATCTGCATCTGGATTCGGCGGTGCCGTTGTTTGTGCTCGCCATCGGCTTGACACTCGCCTATGAGTGGACGGGGTCGCTGATGGCCCCGATTACCATGCACGCCCTGTTCAACGCCACCAACGTCGCCGTTCTGTGGTACGTCCGCCTGCAATCATGAAAACCGTCCGCGACCTCGGTGAATTTGGCCTCATCCGCCACTTGGCGAAACGCATCCCGCGGGCGGGCGACGATTGCGCGGTGTTACCGGGCGGCGGCCTGCTGACGTGCGACCCGGTCATCGAAGGGATTCACTTCCTGCCGGAGACCCCACCCCGTGCCGTCGGCTGGAAAGCAATGGCCCGCAACCTCAGCGACATCGCCGCCATGGGCGGCACGCCCCGGTACGCCGTCGTCAGTCTCGGCTTGCGCCCGACCACCACGGTGCGGTGGGTGTGCGAGCTTTACGCCGGGATGCGCGCCGTCGCGGTGCAGTTCGGCTGCGAGATCGTCGGCGGCGACACTGCGCATGTCCGGCATGAACAATTCGTGGTTGTCACGTTACTCGGCCAGGCCGACCGGCCCGTGCTTCGGTCGGGGGCGAAACCCGGTGACGTGGTATTTGTGACCGGCCCGCTCGGCGGTTCATTCGCGTCCGGCAAACATTTGCGGTTCACCCCGCGCATCACCGAAGCCCGGTGGCTCGTCCAACATTGCCGGCCGCACGCGATGATGGATGTGAGCGACGGCCTCGCGAGTGATTTGCAGCGGCTCAGCGAGGCCAGCCGCGTTGGGTTCAACATTGTGTCCTGTAAGATTCCCATCGCTCCGGGTGTGGCGGCGGCTCGGCGAGCCGCCGGGTCTTCCTCATTTCGGCGCTTCACAGAAGCGCCGCTACACCACGCATTGACCGACGGCGAGGATTTTGAGTTGTTGTTCACCGTTTCGCCACGCCGCGCGAAACTGGCGCGCCAACGGTTTTACGAGATCGGCCGCGTTATTCCCCAGCCCGTCGTGTTGCTGGACGGCGTGCCGCTGACGGCCAAAGGTTATGATCATTTCGCACAGCGCCGCTGAGACCATGGCCTTTGGCCGGCAACTGGCGGCCCGGCTCAAGCCCGGTGATGTCGTGGCATTGACCGGCGACCTCGGTGCCGGCAAGACTTGTCTGGTGAAAGGCTTGGCGGACGGTTTGGGGGTCACACAAGAAATCACCAGTC
>CALBCO010000010.1 GCA_937927265.1 uncultured Verrucomicrobiae bacterium
GCGCGGGCATCCTGCCCGCGTTGAGCCAAGGCCGCCCTGTCGATTCGATCAGAATCCTCATCCATCGCGGGCAGGATGCCCGTGCCCCCTTGGGTTCGCTTGCTCATGATTCGGGTGAATAAATCCCAGCCACATCCGTCCTACAGGGCGTGCTTGCGTTCCAAGAACAACTCAGGTAGAAAGGAAACACTATGAAATCAATCGGGTCTCTTCTATTGGGTAGTGTGCTGGCAATGACCGTTTCTGTTAGCGCGGCGGAGATGATAGATTTGAAAACCGACATCCCGCCCGTCTATCTCGAAGGCACACCGGTGCCGATCAAGGTGCCGAATGTCGCGCCAGAGTTGACCAAACCGCCCATGTTACAAGTGCCGGCCGGTACTGTCAATCTTGCCAAGGGCAAACCAGTCACGGCTAGCGATGACTTCATCATCATCGGCGACCTCTCGTTGGTCACCGATGGCGACAAAGACGCGGGCGAAGGCTACTACGTTGAGCTGTCCCCCAAAAAACAATGGGTACAAATTGACCTTCAACAAATCGCCGAGATCCATGCAATCTGGGTCTGGCATTACCACTCCCAAAAACGTGTCTATCACGATGTCGTGGTCCAAATCAGTACGGACCCGAAATTCGAAAAAGACGTCATCACGGTCTTCAATAACGATTTCGATAATACGCTTGGTTTTGGCGTGGGCAAAGACCTGCCCTATATTGAGACCAACATCGGCAAGCCGATCAAGGTCAACGCCGTCAAAGGCCGATACGTACGGCTCTACTCGAACGGTAACACCTCGAACAACATGAACCACTACATCGAGGTGGAAGTGTTTGGTGTGCCGGCGAAGTAACCCGCGCCGGTCACCCCTCATCGTGGCGACGACTCTACGGTTCCTCTGGGTCGTCGCCATTTTTCTGCTCGTCGCCTTCGCTGCCACTCTGCGGTTCTGCCGGTTGGACGAACGGCCGCTCCACGCCGATGAAGCGACTCACGCGCTGATCTTGAGCCGCACTCTTGGCCCGGAAGGCTACCGGTTTAATCCAACGCATTTTCACGGGCCAACCAAAACCTTTTTCACCGCCCCGATCGTCCGTTGGGCAGGCCAAACCAGTTTCGAGACGTTTCAGAAATGGACCTTGCGACTGATGCCGGCCATGGCCGGCACACTGACGGTGTTGGTGATTTTCCCGTTCGTGCTACGGCTTGGACGGCTGGGAGTTTACGTGGCAGCCCTGTTCGTGACTGTCTCGCCTCTGTTGGCGTACTACAGTCGGATGTGGATTCATGAGACATTGCTCGGATTGTTCGCAATCAGCGCGCTGGCGGTTTTGGCGCGGATCGAACAGCGCGACTGGTGGTGGACGCTGGCGGCTGGGGTGTTATGTGGTTTGATGTTTGCGAGCAAAGCGACGGCGGTGATCTCGTTCATGGCGTGGACAGGTGCCGCACTGTTCACTTGGGGGTGGCCGAGAAAAGATACCGTCTACCGGCTCATCGGAGTGGCCGTGGTGGCCGCAAGCGTCGCCGCATGGTTGTACACGGATGGCGGACGGTATCCGGGCGCAGTGGTGGATGTGGTGCGGTCATTCGGCGTTTACCAAAACGACCCCGGCCATAACAAACCGGTTGCCTACTATCTTCAACTAATGTTGTGGCCGAAGTATCGCGGCGGGTTCTGGTGGGCGGAAACGGCGGTGGGGTTGCTGGCGATTGTGGGGGCGGTCCGCGGTTGGACAACCGGCCAAGCCGGCCGGTGGGGACGATTCCTGACTTGGGCAACATTGGCGCATTGGGCCGCCTATGCCATGATCGCTTACAAGACGCCCTGGCTGATGGTGGTACCGTGGTTGCACACGATTTTGTTAGCCGGCTACGGCGCAGCGTGGCGCTGGCCGCTGGGGCTGCCAGTGGCCCTGGTGGTGGCCGGACATTTGGCCGTGCAAACCGGCCGGGCCTGTTTCCGTTATGCTTCCGACGACCGCAATCCGTACGCCTACAGCCCGACGTCACCCGACGTGGAGGAATTAAGCGTGTTACTCAGCAAGATAGCGGAAGCCGCCCCCGTGATGCGCGAAGCGCCAATCGCGGTGGTCGGCCGCGAGTATTGGCCATTGCCGTGGTACCTCCGGCAATTTCCCCGCGTGGGTTACTGGCCGAAAATGGCCGACGCCGTGGCGGAATTGCCCGTGGTGTTGGCAATGCCGGCCGAGGCGGAGGCCGTGGCGGCCGGTTTGCACGGCGAGTATTTCCAATTCTGGCGTGGACTGCGCCATGAGGTGCCGGTCACTGTGTTCATCCGTCAGGATTGCTGGCAACGGTATCTTGCCCGGCACGAGCCATGATCAACGCGAATTCCAATGGCGGCCCAATGACAATCGCCGCGCACGAGGCAATGGCGACAACATTCGAGATGCGCGTGCGCGGCGTTGAGCCGGCCTACGCCCGTCAGGCCGCGCAAGCATGCTGGGCCGAGGTGGACCGGCTGGAACGATTACTGAGCCGGTTCATCGAGGGCAGTGACGTGCACCGAATCAATCGCCTGCGCACGGGCGAAACCATCCGCCTCAGTGAGGAATGTCATGCCTGTTTACGCCTCGCGGAAGAATCCTCGGTGTTCACCGCTGGATTGTTCGATGT
>CALBCO010000011.1 GCA_937927265.1 uncultured Verrucomicrobiae bacterium
CCGGTCGTGCTGCGCAACAGGTAATGCCCCGGCTTCGAACCATAAACGGCGTAACCAATGTAGAACGTCTTGTTCAGATACCAGATTTCGGTGTCCATGTAGCTGAACACGTTATTGTTCGGATGTTCGCGCGGATCTGCAAATGGCTCGGTGAACAGCTTCTTCTGTTTGTCCCAATCCCAAACCTCAATCTCCTCCCAGTTCACCATGTCGAGCGATTTGTAGATGAACAATTTGCCGCCGCTGCGTTTCTCGACAAACGAGCCGGTATAATAAATCGCGCCGTCGGGACCACGGCAGGCCTGCACGTCGCGCATCATATATTGGCTGATCGCCGGCAAACGATGCCACGGATACCGCTCCGTGTTCACCCGCAGCAGTTTGCGCGGAAACTCTCGTTCAGGAAGAAACGTCATCAGATGATCGTGTTTTGTCCAACCCAGCGGCACGAGGCCGGGACGGTCGCGGAACGCCGCATGTGGGTCGTTGCCGCAATACGTCGCCAGCAATTCTCCATCCAGCCCATCGAACACGGTCGTTTGCCCTGCGTGCGGGATACACCAACGCCGTTCACTGTACGGGCCGTACACGTTATCCGCCCACGCCACATACACATCCTGCACCAACTCCCCCGCTCGTGTGGTTTGGTCCGTGGCAAACAGAAAATACGTTCCTTTGATTTTTTTCAGGAAATAACCATCGGTCCCAACCTGCAACGGGAAATCCATCGCCTTGTCGCCGGTCTTTTGCGGGTTGGCGCACACCAACAGCCGCGGCGGCTCCGCCAACCCCGTCAGGTCATCTTTCATCCGGGCAATGTAGCCGTGGTGATACAGCACATACACCGCGCCATCGTCATCAGCGAACAACGACGGCGACCCGCCCCGTAAAAACAACCGGCTGACACCCTTGCCCAAACCGCCTTTCTCCCCGAGCACTGCCCAATCCTCATACGGCCCTTCGGCTTTGCCGCTTGTGCTCTTGAGCAGTCCACCGCCCGCGCCGCTGATCGAATACACGATCCAAAAGGTGTCTTTGAAATAATGAATCTCGGGCGCCTGCACCCCGCGCACTAATGTTCCCTCAGGCACGCCCGGCGCCGCCACCGGCCGCCGTCGCCAGCCATGAAAAAAGCCCGGCGTATCTTCCGGATGTTTCATCACACTCAAGCCGATGTCGAAGACCTTGCCGACCAACTCCCAGTTCCGCAGATCACGGGATTTCCAGACACGGATGCCGTCGTTGTTCGTAAAATCAACGGGACCGTATTCGGGTAAAATAGGCGTACCGTCTGTGCCGGTCAGGTAGTACCACCCATCGGGCCCCTTGCAGATGCTCGGATCGCGCAACGGATGATCCACAAGCGGACGCACTTGCTCCCGGTTCGGTGTGAACCGGATTTCCAAGCCGCGAGGGACGAAAAACCATTCGATCAACGACGTGACCCGGTCCGGTTCCACGCCGTAGCCGACACCACAGACCACGAACAGGGCCAAGAGTAGAATAAGATAACGTTTCATGCTGTCCTCCTGTCATTTCACTTGTGTGTAGGGGTGATTCTTCACGACTTCCCAGATGGTATCGTCCACCACCTTCTTGCGCTCCGGGGTAATCTCCAGCAATTCGCCGCAGTCGGGGAAGTGAATGTAGCCGGAGCCAATCCGGCCCGGCAGCTTGAGCATGTTTTCGTTCTTGTAGTTCTCGATGTTGTTGTACACTGCGGCATCCAACGCCTGCGGATGTTTGCGGAACATCACGGCAAAGGTCGTCGCCGCCAGAGTGTAACGCGGCAACCCCGCCCGCAGATGCCCGCCATCCCGCGAGTAAAAACCAATGTTGGTAATCCCGGGGAACTGTCCAGCACGCGCCTTCTGATCCAACGCGAGCAGAACATCGCCATTAGGAATCTGCGCCAGCCGGCCTTCCTGCCACAATTGGGGGAACCGCTCCTTCAACAACTCCATGAGTTGCCACGCATAGTCCCGACTGTGGAAATTCTTGCTTTCATGCGGCGTTTCGCGGTTGGGTTCGTACTTGCCGAGCCAGCCGGCGGCGTAGTCGAATGATTCCATCAACGGCCGCATTTCCTCCAGAGTAAGCTTGCGTTCCCGAACCTGCTTCAAGACCTCCTCCCGCGCCACCCCTTTGGACTCCAGCGACGCTTTGGTCTCGTCCGCCACCCGTTTCAAAAAATCCCCCGCGCCGGGAATACCGGGCCAGGAGGTGTAAAGGAACACCTTGCCGTCATTCGGCCGAGCCTTGAGCAGTTCCTCGATGATGAAGCTGGCCGCCGCCGAATCGCTGACATCACGCTTCTCACCCCAGGATTTCTGGTTGTGCCAGACACTGTCGCGCACGTTGTCCTTCAACAATGGGTGTTCGCCGAAGTGATGGATCAACACCGCGTCCCACTCGCCCGACGCCAGCACATCTCGCGTGTTGGCCGGGTTGTCGTAAAAGGTGTTCATGTGCATCCAGATTTGCCAGCCGGGACCAATGCGCGTGGTGATCTCCATCTTCTCCCCGGCCGTGGCAAACAGCGTGGGCTGAAACCACGGCACGGAATTTTCATAGAAACTGTTCCCGAATCCCATCACACGGAACGGCCGTCCATCCGCCGCGCCGGCGGGACCGGTCAAGATGATTGCGCCAAGGACAAGACACACCAGTATTCGGACGGGAGGTTGGTGGTTGGTTCGTTGGTTCATGGTTTGATTCCTTTCGTTTGGGCCGCGCTCGTTTGACGTTGCCGGCGCGGTTGCATTCATCATAGGAGACCACCCGCCGTCCTGAAAGCACGATTTTCCCAAAACGCATTCGGATTGACGCCCACAGCATAATTCGCCTATTTGTGCTGCGTCCAAGTTTGCCTCGCGGCGGAGTGCGAACACCGCGCTCTACCGGCCACCGGTAGGGCGGGCTGTCCCCAGCCCGCCGCAGCGGGCAAAACCTCGGATTGAGCTTCAACCGACCACGAAAACCAGCGATGACGCTTGTGGAACTCGCCCGGCGACTGGGATTGTCCCCCAGCACGGTGTCCTGCGCGCTGCGCGGGGTCGGCGAGGTGTCGCCAGCCACGCGCCAACGGGTACGCGCTGTCGCCGCCAAACTCGGCTACCGGCCGCACGGGCCGGCCGCGTGGTTGGCCATGCAACGCCGCCGTACCGGCCGCACCGAACGCCGCGCCATCCCCGTGGCCCTGCTGACCCGCGCGGGCCTGCCGCCGCCCGGCGATTTGTGGGAACAATTTGCCGAAACGTGCGCGGCGTCGGGCCTGTGCGCCGTGCGATTTGAAGCGTCCGCCGCCGATGCGCCCGCCGCCGTGTCGCAAACCCTCTGGCATCGCGGCATCCTCGGCGTCTTTTTCACGCCCGATGATCTCCCGTGGCCGCCGGCGCAGTGGCGGCAATTCGCCTGGGAACGGTTTACCGTGCTCAAAAACACGCGCGGCGCGCCGGAGCTGCCCTTTCACCTCGTCCGGTTGAGTCCATTCGATTACATGCTGGAAACGCTCGCGCAAGTCTTCGCTCGCGGTTACCGGCGCGTGGCGGTGTTGCTGACGCCCTCCACCTCCGCGCACGACGACTTGGCGCGCTTGGGCGCTATCGAGGCGTTCGCCAAGTACCAAATGCCGGCCGACGGCGCGCTGTTCACTCGCCGCGACGCTACACATCCGCCGCACCCGCAGCCGGTGGATGCCGCGACGGCGGCGTGGTTGGAACAACACCGGCCCGACGCCGTGGTGGGATTTCCCGGCACGTGGATTTATCCGCTCACCGCTGCCGGCTACCGCGTGCCCCAAGATTTCGGTTTCGCCGCCTGTCTGGCGTACCGGTATTTGATCGGTGTGCCCAGCGTGGCCGGCTGCGACACGCGCAACGACGAGATTGGCCGGCGCGCCGCCGGCCGGTTGGCCAAACTCATTCAACTCCGCGAAACCGGCTTCACCACCGCCCCGGTCGAGGAAGTGATTGAACCCGTCTGGCGCGAAGGCGACTCGTTGCCCGCCCGCCCGCGGTAATGTTAGCCACCGCGGGAAAACCATTTCACCCAACAGTTGAGCGGCAGGCCGCACTGTCCCCAGCGCGCCGAGCGTGCGATGTACTTGATGTTCCACGGCGGGACACGCTTTTAGGTTGAATTTGTTTGCGGTGTAGCGGCCGCTCTGTGAGCCGCCGATGTCCCATGACCAACGCTGCCTCGGCACTTCGCAGAAGCGCCGCTACACCACTTCCCAAACAAGCCCTGAGGAGGCGGGTGCGACCGAGCGCGTCCTTCCACTTCGTTGCCCCGCCGCCCGCCGATTTATGGCGCGGCCAGGCTGCAGACGGCGCCGATCAGCGCATAAACCGCCGCCATGGAGGACGAGCCGTAGCGCTCTCGCGAAAGAAATCGCCGAAGGTCAACGCCCGCAGCCGCCGCAGCCACACGGGCACAACCCAATACACCGGCATGCCAAACAAGTAGAGCAGGCTGCTCCACATGCCGGATGCCCCGTTGCGAAACGTGGTGGTGGTGACTCCGACCGCGTTATCTGCACTCGTGGCTTGCCCGAACATGCCGAAGGTCTGCACCAATTT
>CALBCO010000012.1 GCA_937927265.1 uncultured Verrucomicrobiae bacterium
GGTCCATGCGAAGATGATGACTATGGATGATTCGTCCTCCGACAACGGGTGTCGCAGCGCTTCTGCGAAGCGCCGGGACGTTGTAGCGGTTGCACAACCGGCGGGTGGTCGCAACCAGGAGCGGCGCTGAGGTGGACCGACCGGCATTTATCGGGTTGGTGTTGGGCGGAGCGATTGGGTTGGTTTATTGCGGCTGGCAGTTGTGGGATTTACGACGGCAGAAGAAGGCCGCACCGACCGGCAATCCGGTGGCCATGGCGCCGGGGGTGGCGTTGCGGTTGGTGTTTGTGGCGCTGGCGTGGTGGCTGGCGTTTCGGTTCACCGAAGCAGATAAGTGGTGGTTGACAGGCTCTTTGGTTGTGACATACAGTCTACCGCTCGTTTGGCAGATGCGGAAATTATTCCCGTCACGCAGTCATCAATCATGAATCATATTGGCATGGTTTTATACAAGTGGCAGGTCGGCGGCGTGGACCTGAGCATCACGAACACGGTCGTGATGTTGTGGATCGCGGCGGCGTTGACGTTGGTGGTGCTGGTCGGCGCAGCGCGGCTGGTGCGCCCCACCGGCGAGGGCCGCTTCGCCAACCTGATCGAGGCGTTGATGGATTTTCTCAAGGAGAACGTGACCGACCCGTTCTTGGGACACGACGGGGCGAAGTGGTTTCCGTTCGTGGGCACCGTTTTCTTTTTTATTCTGTTCTGCAACCTGCTCGGCTTGGTGCCGGTGCCGTGGTTTTTCGCGGCGCCGACGAGCAATATCAACGTCACAGGGCCGCTGGCGTTGCTGGTGTTTGTCATTGTGCAGGCGATGGCGATCAAGCATCACGGGTTGGCGTACTACTTGGGGTTGTTGTTCCCGAAGAGCGCGCCGGGCTGGTTGCGGTTCACGTTGATGCCGTTGATTGAAGTGATCAGCCTGTTGGCGCGGCCGGTGTCGTTGGCGGTTCGTTTGTTTGCCAACTTGATGGCCGGACATCAGATCATTTTGACGTTTCTCGGCGGGGTGATTTATCTCGCCGGGCTGGCGTGGTATGTGAAGCCGGTCGCCGCGTTGCCGTTGGCGGTGACGGTGGTGATGATGGCATTTGAGATTTTTGTGGCCTTCATTCAGGCCTTTATTTTTGCCCTGCTGACGGCGTTGTATCTCGGCGAGGCGATGGGAGAATCACACTAAACTCGGAGGAATGATCATGCTCGCAGTGCTCGCAGCAGCAACCGCAGAAGCGGCCGTCGAGGCCGCCCAGCAAATCAACTTACCCGCGCTGGCCAAGCTCGGCGCCGGCCTGGCGGCCGGTCTTGGCACCCTCGGCGCCGGTGTCGGCATCGGCATCGTGTTTGGCAAAAGCATCGAGAGCGCGGCCCGGCAACCGGAGGCGTTGCCGCTCGTGCAACGTCTGATGTTCATGGGCTTCGCGCTCGTCGAAGCGCAGGCGTTGTACGCGTTGGTCATCGCGTTCATGCTGCTCGCGGCCAAGTAGGAGCGCCATGAAGCTTCTCCCCGTCATGACCGGCGCGTTTGCGTTGGCGGGTGCGGCCGCCGCGCAAGCCAGCGGTGGCGAAAACCCGATGCAGATTGATGTCGGTCTGCAAATCTGGACGCTCGTCGCGTTCCTGGGATTGTTTTTCCTGCTGGCGAAATTCACCTTTAAGCCTATCGCGCAGGCGCTCGACCGGCGCAGCTTGATGATCAAGGAATCACTCGCCGAAGCCGAACGAGCCCGCGCCGAAGCGAAGAAGCAAATGGACGATTACCAGAAGCAAATCGCCCAAGCCCGAACCGAGGCCGCCAAGATCGTCGAGGAAGCCCGGTCGCTCGGGGAAAACGTCCGCAAAGAAATCGTCGAAAAAGCCGGGGCCGAAGCGGCCGCGCTTGTCCAACGGGCGCAGGAAGAAATCCAGCGCCAGAAGGAAAAGGGTGTGCAGGAACTCAAAGACACCGTGGCCAGTCTCTCTGTGCAAATCGCGGCGAAAGTCCTTGAGAAGGAAGTTAACCCGGCGACGCATCGGCAGTTGGTGGATAGCTTGATTGCCGACCTCGGCAAGCTGCGACGGAACTGATTCCGGCCATGGCTCACGACCCCATCCCGACCGGCTATGCGCGGGCGTTGCTGGAAATGGCGCAAGCCGAGAATGCCACCAGCCGCGTCGAAGAAGATTTGTTTCGGCTGCGCGAACTGCTCAAGACCAACCCGGCCTTGCTGGCGTTTCTCAAAGATCCGGCCATCCAGCGCGACGGCAAACGGCAGGCGTTGACGGAGCTGTTTCAGGGCCGGGTACACTCGTTGACGTTGAACCTCCTGCTAACGTTGGCGGACAGCGACCGGGTGGGCCGGGTGTTGCCGGTGATCGAGGCCTTCAGCGACCAGGCCCGCCATGCCCGTGAGACCGTGACCGGTGAAGTCACGACTGCCGCCCCGCTCGACGACGCGACCTTGCAACGGTTGGCCGCCGAGTTGTCGCGGGTGACGGGCAAGAACGTGAATTTGCTTCAGAAAACCGACCCCACCTTGCTCGGCGGCGTAGTCATTCAGGTCGGTGAACAGATCGTGGATGGCAGTCTGCGCCGCAAACTCCATCAGCTGCAGCAGCAACTCGCCCAATAAAAGGTGCCTATGCCCGACACACTTGCTCTCGCTCCCAAACAGATCAGCGATGTCCTGGAACGCGCCATCGCCCGCTACAAAACCGAAGTCACTGTCCAGGAAGTCGGCGAAGTCATCGAATGTGGCGACGGCATTGCCCGCGTTAAAGGACTGCCGAATTGCCTCTCGGAAGAAATGCTCGAATTCCCCGGCGGCGTCTATGGCGTCGCACTCAACCTCGAACGCGATAACGTCGGCGTGATGATCCTTGGCGATTTCACCAAGGTCGAGGAAGGCCAAATCGTCAAGCGCACCGGCCGCGTCCTCAGCACTCCGGTGGGCGAAGCGTTATTGGGCCGTGTGGTCAACGCCCTCGGCCAGCCCATTGACGGCAAAGGCCCGATCCAGACCGAGCTGTACCGGCCCGTCGAAAGCCGTGCGCCGAGCGTCATCGAACGCCAGCCGGTCAAGGAGCCGGTGCAGACCGGATTGAAAGCGATTGACGCGATGATCCCGATTGGGCGCGGTCAACGCGAATTGATCATCGGCGACCGGCAAACCGGCAAGACCGCCATTTGCCTCGATACGATCATCAACCAAAAAGGCGGCGACCTCATTTGCATCTATGTCGCCATTGGCCAGAAGAAATCCACTGTCGTCAGCGTTGTCGAGACGCTCCAAAAATACGGCGCGATGGACTACACGATTGTGGTGAGCGCCACCGCGAGCGATCCGGCTCCGATGCAATTCGTGGCGCCGTATGCCGGCTGCGCAATGGGCGAATACTTCCGCGACAACGGCCGCCACGCGCTGATCATCTACGATGACTTGTCGAAACACGCCGTGGCCTACCGGCAGGTCTCGTTGCTGTTGCGGCGGCCGCCGGGACGCGAAGCGTTTCCGGGCGACATTTTCAATCTGCACAGCCGGCTGCTCGAACGCGCCGCCAAACTCAAGGACGACGCGCCGAAATACAATCCGGTGTATCCGCAAGGCGGTGGCACCTTGACGGCGTTGCCGATCATCGAAACGCAGGAAGGCGATTTTTCGGCGTACATCCCGACCAACGTCATCTCCATCACCGACGGCCAGATTTATTTGGAGTCCGATCTGTTCTACGCGGGCGTGCGCCCGGCGGTGTCGGTCGGGTTGTCGGTGAGCCGTGTCGGCGGCAATGCGCAGACCAAGGCGATGAAGAAGATTGCCGGGCCGTTGCGGTTGTCGCTGGCGCAATATCGGGAATTGGCAGCGTTTGCCCAGCTCTCCAGCGATCTCGACAAGAACACCAAGGCCCAGCTCGATCGCGGCCAGAAGATGACCGAGTTGCTCAAGCAACCGCAATTTCAACCGATGCCGGTGGAGGACGAAGTGGCAGTGATTTGGGCGGCCACGAACGGCTATCTCGACGAAGTGCCGGTCGCAGCGATTCACCGATACGAGAAGGAGTTTCTGCAATTCCTGAAGAGCAAATACAGCGCAACGATGCAGGCCCTCCGGCAACGGCGGGAACTGACTGAAGACATCACGTCCGGCTTGAAAAAGGCGGCGGAGGAATTCCAAACAATCTTTGCCGGCAAGTAAATGGCTTCGCTTCGGGACATACGGCGCCGCATCAAGGGCGTGAAGAACATCCGGCAAGTCACCCGCGCGATGAACATGATCGCCGCCGCCCGGCTGCGTCGCGCCCAGGCCAAAGCCGAATCCGCCCGGCCATATGCTGAGCGGCTCACAACCATTTTGCAGGATGTCGTCTCCTCCGGCGGCGCGTTGCGACACCCGTTGATGGCCCAGCGCCCCGTGCGCCGGATCGCACTGGCGGTGATTTCCGCCGACCGCGGCCTGTGCGGTGCGTTCAACGCCGGTATCCTGCGCGAAGCGACCCGGTTTTACCGCGCGCAAACGGTGCCTGTGGACGTCATTGCCGTGGGACGGAAAGCGCGGGATCATTTTTTGCGGCTCGGCGCGAATGTGGTGGCCCATTTCCCCCAGCCTTCGCGGGATGTGAGGCTGGAAGAGTTTCTCCCCATTAGCCAGCGGATTATCAGCGATTACAACGCCGGCCAGTGCGATCAGGTGGTGGTGGTGTCGGTGCGGTTCATCAGCGTGTTGAAGTCGGAGCCCACGGTCACCCCACTGTTGCCGTTGTCACCGCCGGCGCAGGCCGACAAGCCGGCGGGTGCGGCGTACGAGTTCGAGCCGGTCGCGGAGGAGTTGTTGGCGACCTTGTTGCCGCAATACGTTGAGGTGCTGCTCTACCGGTCGTTGGTGGAATCGTTGGCGAGCGAGCAGGCCGCCCGGATGGTGGCGATGCAGGCCGCCACGGACAGCGCCTCGGAGATGATTCAAGCCTTGACCCGCGAGTATAACAGCGCCCGGCAGACTTCGATTACGACCGCGTTGCTCGAAGTCGTCGCCGGGGCCGACGCATTGGAGACGAAATGAACACAACTGCGATTCGCAAAGGCAAAGTGGTCCAAGTCATCGGGCCGGTCGTGGACGTGGAGTTCTTCACCGAAGAGCTGCCGCCCATCAACCAAGCCATCACCATCACCGACGCCGCCCGCGGCATCCACCTCACATGCGAGGTGGCCAGCCATCTCGGCGAACACACTGTGCGGACGGTAGCGATGAGTTCCACGCAGGGTCTGGTCCGCGGGATGGAAGCGGTGGATACCGGCGCGCCCATCTCGGTACCGGTCGGCCCGACATCGTTGGGGCGCATTTTCGATTTGCTCGGCAATCCGATTGACGGCAAAGGCCCCGTCCACGCGAAGTTGCGGCTGCCGATTCACCGGCCCAGTCCGCCGTTCGAGGAACAGGTGCCGGCGACGAAACAGTTTGAGACCGGCCTGAAGTCCATTGATCTGCTTGCCCCGTTTGCCAAAGGCGGCAAGATCGGATTGTTTGGCGGCGCGGGTGTCGGCAAGACGGTGCTGATTCAGGAATTGATCCGCAACATCGCCAAGGAACATAGCGGTTTTTCCGTCTTCGGCGGTGTCGGCGAACGCACCCGCGAAGGCAACGATCTCTACCTGGAAATGACCGAGTCGGGCGTCATCGCCAACACGGTGATGGTGTTCGGCCAGATGAACGAGCCACCCGGGGCGCGGTTGCGCGTCGCGCTCTCGGCGTTGACGCAGGCGGAGTATTTCCGTGACTACGAAGGCAAGGATGTCTTGTTGTTCATTGACAACATTTTCCGCTTCACGCAGGCCGGCAGCGAAGTGTCTGCCTTGCTGGGCCGGATGCCGAGCGCGGTCGGTTATCAACCCACGTTGTCCACCGAGATGGGTGACATGCAGGAACGCATCACCTCGACCAAACGCGGCTCGATTACCTCGGTGCAGGCGGTGTACGTGCCGGCGGACGACATCACCGATCCTGCGCCGGCCACCACGTTCACGCATTTGGACGGCTCGATCGTGCTCTCCCGTCAAATCGCCGAGTTGGGAATCTACCCGGCGGTGGACCCACTGGCCTCGACCTCCCGGATTTTGGATCCACTGACCGTGGGCGAAGAGCATTACCAGGTCGCACGCGGTGTGCAACAAGTGTTGCAGCGGTACAAAGATTTGCAGGACATCATCGCCATTCTCGGCATGGAAGAATTGAGCGAGGAAGACAAACTCACGGTGGCCCGGGCGCGGAAGATCCAGCGGTTCCTGTCACAGCCGTTCTTTGTGGCGCAACAGTTCACGGGGTTCGAGGGCAAATACGTTCGTGTGGCCGACACCGTGCGGAGCTTCAAAGAAATCCTCGACGGCCAATGCGACGATTTGCCGGAACAAGCGTTTTACATGGTCGGTGCCATTGAGGAAGCCCGTGCCAAAGCGGAAAAGATGAAAGCCTGATGGCCGAGGAACGGACATTCGCCTTCGAGATTTTGACTCTGCAGAAATTATTTTTGCAGGAACAGGTTCGGTTTGTCGTCGCCCCCGGTCAGGAAGGAGTGTTTGAAGTCCTGCCCAGCCATGCGCCGTTTGTGTTTGCCCTGAAGCCGGGTGTGCTTTGGCTGCGTCAGCCGAACGGGAAAGACAAACATATTGCCGTCGGCGCCGGGTTTCTCGTGGTGCAAAAGGAGCGGATTAGCGTGTTGACCCGCAGTGCGGAGTTACCGTCGGAAGTGGACGTCGCTCGCGCGCAAAAAGCCAAAGAACGGGCGGAGCGACGCTTGGCGGTGCGAACGCCGGACATTGATGTCCCGCGTGCCCAGGCGGCCCTGCAACGGGCGCTTGCGCGGTTGCGCGTCGCGGAGTACGCTGGCACGGAGAAATGACAGCGATACCCCACACCTCGCATCAACGGATGGGGCTAGACGCGCGTGTAGCCGCCCATGTGCACGCATGGTCGAAGATTCGCGAAGCGCAGTCGCACCCGCAGGAATGTTATCCGTTCATCACCATCTCGCGACAGTTCGGCTGCGAGGGGGCGGAATTGGGGCGGGTGCTGGTGGAATTGCTGAACGAACGCTGCCGGCCCTCGATCCCGTGGGTGGCTTACGACCGTGAGCTGCTCGATGCAGTGGCCCGAGAATTGCACCTGAGCCGGGCTGTGCTGGAGAGTCTCGACGGGCAGCGGCGCAACGAGATGAGCGAATTATTCGACGCGATCCTGAACCGCAAATTGGATGAGGCGGTGATCTATCGGAAGTTGGCGGAGATTGTGCGCTCAATTGCACTGCATGGCCACGCCGTGCTCGTCGGGCGCGGTACCGCGCTGACAACCCAAGATTTGCGCAATGGTCTTCATATTCGATTGGTGGCGCCGTTGGAGTGGCGGGCGCATAAGTTGGCCGAGACCCGCTCTCTGCCGTATGCAGAAGCGCGGAAGCTCGCCGTCCAAGGCGAAGAACAACGCCAACGGTTCATCTCCACCTTCTTCATCCACAACCCCGCCTACGAGTTCCTGCCCGAACTGACGCTGGACAACTCTCGCTTCAACCTCCTGCAACTGGCGGAGATTGTGTTCGCCGCGCTCAGCGTCCGCTTTGGCTCTGTTCTCGTGGGCGCTTGACCCAGTACGTCTCCCGCCGACCGGCCGCGCGGTTGGCCCACCGGGCAAGCACAAAGAGCACATCGCTCAGCCGATTCAAATACGGCACAACGTTCGCCTCAAGTGATTCTTCCCGGCCGAGGCGCACACAAGCGCGTTCCGCTCGCCGACACACCGTCCGTGCTACGTGCAATGCCGCTCCCACCGGGTTGCCTCCCGGCAGAATGAACTCCGCCAGCGGCCCCAACCGGGCATTCAGCCGTTCCAACAACTGTTCCAACCCGGCGATGTGTGCCGCTGTCACTGCATCCCTACGGGTCGCGAGGGCCGCGCCGAGATCAAACAAGTCGTTCTGAATCCCGGCCAAGATGGTGTCTAACGACCGGCGGCGGTTCCAGGCCCGCGCCAAGCCGATGACCGAGTTCAATTCGTCCACTGTGCCCATGGCGACAATGCGGGGCGTGTCTTTGCGGACGCGCTGGTTACCGACCAGGCTGGTCGTGCCGTCGTCGCCCTTACGCGTGTAGATTTTCGTCAGCCGGGCCATTTAGCACTTTTGGAATTGGGCTGGGATCAGGCACATGAATCCGAAAGTTCCCCTTCCGGTATTCTTGAACTGATGTTTCTCGTCCGCCGGAATCAGCAATACGTCGCCGGGATGGAGCGCGACTTCCCGCCCCTCCCGCCACACTGTGCCTGTGCCGGCGGTCACATAGAGTTCGTGTTCGTAGGGATGTTGGTGCAACGGCGTCTGTCCGCCCGGCGCAATCTCAAAAAAGCGCATGGCCATGCTCAGTTGCCCATCGCGGGTGCTCAATGCGACCCGATAAGCGCACCCGATTGCGCCTGGCAGTTGAACCGGTTCCAATGGGACGGCTTCGACGTTGGTGATTTTCATCATTCTCCCATGACTTTGATGATGGCGCGTTTACGGCGTTGGCCATCGAACTCGCAATAAAACACCTCCTGCCACGGGCCGAGGTCCAGTTTGCCGTTGGTTACCGGCAGGATGACTTGATGATGCGTGAGAATGTTTTTGAGATGACTGTCGGCGTTGGATTCGCCGGTGTGGTGATGTTCGTAATCGCGGCGGAACGGGGCTAATTGCTCCAACCACTGGTCAATGTCATGCCAGATGCCGGGTTCATTGTCGTTGACGACGACCCCGGCGGTGATGTGCATGGCTGATACCAATACCATCCCTTCCCGAATCCCGCTCTGGCGCACGGCGGCCTCGACTTTGTCCGTGATCCGAATGTACTCCCGATGTTTTTGGGTGTTGAACCACAAATATTCGGTGTGGAATTTCATGGCCCGGCGATTCTGCGAACGGCCACCGTTAAAAGCAACCGGAAACTTGCCAGCCAAACGCCGATGGCACCACAAGGAGGACACAACAGCACAGCGCTTCGTGCACCTGTGCCACCGCCACCGTCTGACCCCTAATCAAAACTTGCGGCGGCCTTCGAGGGCGCGGGTCAGCGTGATTTCATCTGCCGCTTCCAACACGCTACCGGCCGGCAGGCCCAACCCAATCCGCGTCACCGTCACCCCGGTCGGTCGCAATTGTTCGGCAACGTAATGCGCGGTGGCTTCGCTCTCCACATCGGCACCCAACGCGAGAATCACTTCATGGGGCCGGTCGCGTTGAACGCGCTGGACCAGCGATGCGAGGCGCAGTTGGTCGGGGCCGATGCCGTTCAAGGGCGAGATGCGCCCCATCAGCGCATGGTAAAGTCCGGTGAAGGTGCCGGTGCGTTCGAGGGTGAGAATGTCGTTTGGTCCTTCGACGACGCATAGCAACGCCGTGTCGCGTTGCGGGTTCACGCAGATTTCGCACGGATCGCGTTCGGTGTAGCCGCCGCATTGGGAACAGTTGCGGATGCGCGCTTTGGTATCGAGAATTGCTTGGGCGAGTTGCCGGCTAGCGTCCGGCCCGGCCTTCAACAAGTGCAGGGCGATGCGTTCCGCGCTGCGTTTGCCGAGGCCCGGCAAGTTGCCGAGCAGCGCAATCAAATGCTGCACCGGGCGGGGGTAGTCCACAGTCAGAGACCCAAACCTGGCGGAAGATTCAGGCCGGCAGTGAGCTTGCTCATCTCGTCGGCCTGCGTTTTCTTTGCCGTCTCCAATGCGTTGACCACCGCGCCAAGCACGAGATCTTCGAGCATCTCCACGTCCTGCGGGTCCACGACTTTCGGATCAATCTTGATGGCCGTGAGAGTACCGTCGCACCGGGCGATCGCCTTGACGGCGCCGCCGCCGGCGCTGCCTTCCACTTCGCGCTGGGCCAACTCCGCCTGCACGCGTTGCACTTGTTCCTGCATCTTTTGCGCTTGTTTCAAAAACTTGCCTAGACCAGCCATACTATTTGCGAACCTCCACAATTTGGCCCTTGAAGATTTCCAGGGCTTTTTTGATCAACGGGTCATTGCGAAATTCTTCCAAACCGAGCGCACCGGGCACGCGGGGCGGCGGCGCTGTCCGGGCAGGCGGTTGCGCGGTCGGCGAGGGCGACGCCGGAGAAGCGGGATGGTCCAACTCTGCGACTTCGAATTTCACCGCCACTTCCTGCCGCAGTTTTTCTTTCAATTTGTTCTGCAGTAGTTCGAGATTGCGGCCCGTATTCACAAACTCCCGCCGGTCGGCGAATTCAGGGGCAAACCCGATGACGAGGATGTTGCCGTCGAGGCGCAAGGGACGGGTGCCGACCAAATACGTTTTTGCGAGTGGTGTGACCTTACCGAGATGCTCGACAGCGTAAGCCCACGCCTCTTCGAGCGAGGACGGCGGAGCAACTGCGGGCGCGCTGTTCTGGCCGCACGGGGGCGGGGACGGTTCACGGCCAGTCGCCAACGTTGTGGTCACCGCGCCGGTCGCAAGTTGCGCTTTCAACTCGTTGAGTTTTTGCAGTACGCCTTCGAGGCCGACCAGTTCGCGCGCTTTGATGGCTTTGATCAAGGCAATCTCGAAAAACACCCGCTTCGACAACGCATACCGCAGTCGGCCTTCCGCGCTGACCAATTCGTCAATCATCCGCAATACGGCGTCGGTGTCAATCCGCTGTGCTTGCGTCTGCAACAACTCCCGCTCCGCTTCTGGCACATCGAGCGCCGCGCCGGCCGCGCCCCCCAAGGTCACGACGAGCAGATTGCGGAAATGATCGAGCAGGTCGGCCAGAAGTCGTTGGAGATCTTTGCCCATCTCGTCGAGTTGCTTCAAAACGCCCAGTGCCGTGTTCGTGTCCCCGTCCACGAGGGCGTTCGTCAGGAGCGCCATCTGATCGTGGGCAACCAGGCCAAACACGGACAACACATCCGGTTCGGTGATCTTATCCCCGCAAAATGAAATCAACTGATCAAGGGTGCTTTCGGCATCGCGCAACCCGCCTTCGGCGCCGCGGGCCACTGCCGCCAAGGCCATGTCGTCAATGTTGACCTTCTCTTTGGCGGCGATCTTTTTCAGGTGGTCGATAATCAGTTTGGCGGGAATCCGCCGCAGGTCGAAACGTTGGCAGCGGGAGAGAATCGTCGGCAACACTTTCTGCGGCTCGGTCGTGGCAAAGAAAAACTTCACGTGTGGCGGCGGTTCTTCGAGTGTTTTCAGGAGCGCGTTGAACGCTTCCTTGGTCAGCATGTGGACTTCGTCAATGATGTAAATCTTGAATTTGCCCTTGGCGGGTGCATAGCGGACCGTGTCGCGCAGTTCCCGCACCTCGTCAATGCCGCGATTGCTCGCGCCGTCAATCTCCAGCACGTCGAGTGACCGGCTTTCGGCGATTTCTTTGCAACTGTCGCACTTGCCGCATGGCGTGGTCGTCGGACCGTGGGCACAGTTTAATGCCTTGGCGAAAATGCGGGCGATGGAGGTCTTGCCAATGCCGCGTGGGCCGACGAAGAGGTAAGCGTGGGCGAGCCGGTTTTGTTCGATGGCGTGCTGGAGCGTGGTGGTGACATGCTCCTGCCCGACGACTTCATCGAACAATTGCGGCCGCCACTTGCGGGCGAGGACTTGATATTGTTTTTCAGCCATGAAATTACGGTCGTGCACCTCGTTTCGACCAGTGACGCCGGCTTGCGCGCCGCGGTTGAAGCTCGGGCCAGGCGCCCCGACGGCACATGGAACATCCGGGTGACCGCTGCTGCCTTCCGGCCCTGACGGGGTTCGCCGGCTCCCATTGCATCGGACCCGGCCTTCATTGCCGCGCCGCGGGTTGCTCGCCCACGCCACCGCCTCTACGAGGAATTCAGCCCGGCTGCAGCGGGTTGCCGGTGACAAGGAACCGCTAACTCCCCGCCTAGCACGACCAAATCACCTTAATCACCTTCAAAAAACTGGAGCCAACGGTCGGGTTCGAACCGACGACCTGCGGTTTACGAAACCGCTGCTCTACCGGCTGAGCTACGTTGGCCACAAAAATGTCGGACCTATTATGCCACGTTGTCTTCGCCACGCAAGCAGATTGCCACGGACAGCTCCGGTTTGTTATCCTGTCCTCTGTGAAACCCAAGCCGCTCGTTCTCCTCTTGTTGGTGGCGACCGCAGTCGCAGCACTGGCGGTCTCCCTCGCCCGCCGGCCCGCCGCCAGCCACGCCGTCTCCGGCACCATCGAGACCGATGCGGTACACATTGCCTCCCGACACGGCGGGCGCGTTGTGCAATTGTTCGCGTCGGAAGGCGAGCGGTTGCAAGCCGGCCAACCCGTCATTGCACTCGAGGCGCCTGAGTTGCGGGCCCGCCGTGATCAAATCGCAGCCTTGTTGCAGGAGTTGGAAAGCGGACCGCGCCCCGAAGAAATCGCCGCCGTCCGGGCAGAATGGGAAGCGTTGACGGCCCAACGCGACCTGGCGCGGCTCGAGGAAAAACGCACGCGCGAACTGTTCGACCAACAAGTCGCCACTTCCGCCGAACGCGATCAGGCCGCCAGCCGGCTGGCGGCGTTGGACAAGAGCGTGGCGGCGGCGAAGGCCCGGTACGATTTATTATTGGCCGGCACCCGCGCCGAACGCCTCGCCCACGGGCGCGCGCAACTGGCCGAAATGGACGCCCAACTGCGGGAAATGACCGTTACGGCGCCGCTCGCCGGGAAAGCCCAGCCTTCAAGTCAGACGCCCCCATCCCCGCAGGAGACTTCTCCTGCCGACTATGTGCTTGAAGTATTGAATGTCAAAGTCGGCGATGTCGTGCCCGCCAACCGGGAAGTAGCGACATTGCTGCTGGCCGACCGGCTGTGGGTGCGCGTGTATGTACCAGCTCCGTGGCTGGCGAGGATTCAACTCGGCCAGCCGGTCAAAGTCCGCGTGGATGGTTCACGCGAGGAGTTCACCGGAACCGTTGAGCAAATCAACCGGCAGGCCGAGTTTACCCCGCGCAATGTGCAAACGGTCGAGGACCGTGTCCGACAGGTCTTTGGCGTGAAAGTGCGGTTGCCGGGCGACACCCACGTCCTTAAACCCGGCATGGCCGTTGATGTGTATTTTTAAACTGAAAAAGGAGACCGACATGGGTAAATGCACTCATCAACCAAAAGCCAGCGGCAACATTGCCGGCAGAACGCTGAATATGGCCGGCTTCGTCGAGTACCAAACCGGCGCGGTGGTCAGCCGGGAAGTCCTGCGCAAAGACACCGGCATCGTGACCATGTTCGCCTTTGACGAAGGCGAAGGACTCAGCGAGCACACCGCGCCCTTTGATGCGTTGGTCTGCATCCTCGACGGTGCTGCGGAGATCATCATTGCCGGCAAGTCCCACGCTGTCGCCGCTGGCGAAATGATCATTATGCCGGCTCACAAGCCGCACGCGCTGAAAGCCGTCACCAAGTTCAAGATGATGCTGGTGATGATTCGCTCATAAGGAGACCACGTTCCCGCTTCTCCGCCGTTCTCATGACTACCGACGTGATGATCGAATGCGCCGGCCTCACAAAGAAATTTGGGGGGGTGACGGCGGTGGATCACGTCAGTTTTCAGGTGGCACGGCGCTCCATTTTCGGTTTCCTCGGTCCGAACGGCTCTGGCAAGACAACGTTGATCCGGATGCTCTGCGGCTTGCTCCAGCCGACGGAGGGCACGGGCCGGATTGCCGGCCATGACGTGGTGCGCGAGACCGGCCGAATCAAGGAAATCATCGGTTACATGTCGCAGAAGTTTTCGCTCTACGACGAATTGACTGTGGATGAAAATCTGCGGTTCTACGGTCGGCTCTACGGGTTGCGGGCCGAAACGCTGCGGCAGCGCCGCGATGAAATGGTCGCCTTGACGCATCTGGAGCGATTCCTCCATCAACGCGCTGGTTTGCTTTCGGGCGGATGGCGACAACGGCTGGCGATGGCCTGCTCGTTGATGCACAAGCCGCAAGTCTTGTTTCTGGATGAACCGACTGCTGGCATTGATCCCGTCGCCCGCCGGCAACTGTGGAACATGTTGTTCAAGTTCTCCAGCGAGGGCATGACGCTGTTTGTGACGACGCATTATATGGACGAGGCCGAGCGATGCTCTCATGTCGGCTATATTTTGATGTCGAAGCTGTTGGTCTGCGGCGATCCCGACGATTTGAAAGCACTGCCGGAGGTCAACCCATCGGGCACGAAACGGCTGGATGTGGCGTGCGACCATTTGACCACCGGGGTGCAGGTGATCCAGAAACTTCCCGGGATTCGAGCCGCGACGGTATTTGGCCAATCCATGCACCTGCTGGCGGTAGCTGATTTGCCTGAGCAGGCCATTCACGACGCGTTGCGCGCGGCTGGCATTCATGATGCCGACATTCGCCCCATCGCACCTTCGCTGGAGGACGTGTTTGTCGCGCTGAGTGCAGGAGGCCAAAGATGAACGCGCCCGCAGATGCCCGATCAATAACCGGACGATCGTCCGGTTATTGATCAGAGAAGGAGATGCATGAACCCGTTTCGCGGATTTCAAGCAATCCTGCGCAAGGAGTTTATCGTGGTGTTGCGGGACAAGACCACGTTGTTTTTCATGTTTTTCCCGCCGCTGGTACAGATTATCGCGTTTGGTTATGCGCTGGATACCGATGTCAAAAACATGACGCTGGTGGTGTATGACGAAGATCGAACTGTGGAAAGCCGACAGTTTGTGGAGGCATTGGCCAACACCGAAACGTTTGGCGTTGTCCGTGAGGTGGGTAGTATGGGGGAAGTCACGGCGACCTTGCGCCGTGGGGCCGCACGGGTCGGCATCCAAATTCCGCCGCAGTACACTCGGGAGTTGCGGGCTGGTCGCACGGCGACAGTGCAAGTGCTCATTGACGGCTCGAATTCAACCACCGCATTGCAGGCATTGAACACGGCGATTGCGGTGGCGTTTCAGCAATCCATTCGCCGGTTGCTCGCGGAAACCGGGCGGCGCACAGTGCCCATCGAGGTGCGCCCGCAAATGCTCTACAACCCGACGATGCGCAGTCCGAATTTCTTTCTGCCGGGCGTGATCGGCATCGCGCTGCAGATTGCCACGGTCTTTGCCACGGCGATGGCGATTGTACGCGAGCGGGAACGCGGCACGCTAGAAAACCTGTTGGTCAGCCCTCTGTCTCGGTGGGGCTTGATGCTCGGCAAATTGGTGCCGTACCTGGTGTTGGGCTTGACGATGGCG
>CALBCO010000013.1 GCA_937927265.1 uncultured Verrucomicrobiae bacterium
TGGCGCTGGCCAGCACGTTGGCATAATGCCGGCGACCGATGAACAAAATCATCAACCCGCTTCCCAAATACGCCCCGAACATCAGCATCGTCTGCAACCCCGGATCGAAGCCGCTCCCCTGAAACGCCACGCCGTTGGCAATCAACACCGCCCCGAACAACAACCACGCCGGCCCCATCATCGCCAAGCTAAACGACACGTCCGTGTTCAGAAAGAACGTGAACGCCGCCACGCTGAAAAACACCGTGGCCGACAACGTGTTCCAACTGTACGGCACGCGCGCCACGTTCGGAAAGAGTTGCAGCAGCGGCGTCAAATCAATCCGCCGTTGGATCGGGCCGAGCACGGGAAACCACGTGCTCAGGCCGTTGTAGGTGTGCAGCGCGACCATCGCGCCGAACCCGATCCAGAACAGCCGCGAGCGGGCGATCTCCGGCCACCAGCCGTTGGCGGACGGCCGCGTGGCTTCCTGCACGAACCGCGCGACCGGGTAGGCGAGCAACTCGCGTTGCGACCATTGCGGATGCACAATCAGCGCCAGACACAACGCCGCCACCGCCAGCAATACCGCCACGCCGCCCCACAACCACAACGTCGGCCCCCACGTGGCCCACGGCAGCTTCCACACCGGCAAATACTCCGGGCTGCCTTGAATGAATAAGTCCACCGCCACGGGGTCCGGTTGACCGTCGGCCAACAATACGCCTTTGCCTGCCGGTTGTGGCAGCACCAGGTCCGGCCACGCCGCACTCAATGCCGCCCGGTTCAGCCGGGCCACGTTCGCCGCGCTGCCGGGCGGGACCGCTGTCAATTCCGGTTGCTGCAACACTTGGTTGATCGCCCACAACAGCCCGCCCTTGTCAGCGGCCGTCAACGGCTCGTCGCGGGCCGCTTTGGCCAGCAGCGGCTGAGCGGATGTCGGCAGCAATTCCCGCAAGCGCGCCCCGATCCCGTCTTCCGCGGCTTGCACGTGCCGGGCCAACGCCGGCCACGAGGTCACGTGGCCTTCGCCGAGCAAGGGCGAGCCACCGGGCACGTACGACATCACGTGGACCGATTGCCAGTTGGCCTTGATCTTCAGATAATGGGCCGGTAACGCCAAGACCGTGGAGAAATTGCGGAAAAAATTTGACCCCGGCCACCCGCACACCGCCAACGCGAGGGCGACGACAACCGCCAATTCGCCCGGCCGCAACGGCCCGCCTTCGCCCCACCATCGCCAGAGTGGATTCACGAACAACAACAAAAACATCGCCCCGCCAAACACCGAGATCGGCAGCAAATTTCCAATGAGGAATGTCTGGCGGATGACCGCGTCGTTGAAATACGTCGCGGCGGCAATCCCCAGCCCAAACAACACCCCGATCAATACTGCGCGCCCACTCAACACATCACACCTTTATTGCTGCCCCCCACCGTACCCCGTCATAGGCAACGCCCAGTGCGCGGTCAAGCACAACCGTTGTTCCACCCGCAAATTCCTCATCATGAGCCAGCGAACCCCAGGTCGTGCTGACATTCCTCTCCGCGCCGATCCACCGCTAGCCCACCGGTAGCGGCTGTGGCAGGACGCAATAGTGGTGACGCCCCACCGCACTCCGAGCCGTTGGCACGCCAGGCGTAGTCATTGGTGAGCCCAATGGTTTTGAAGTGCGCCTCGCCTGCGGCGCTTGGGATGGCAGCGCCAGCAGGTGTTGCGGTGCCAGCCCAAAGACCGTCACGTCTTTGGGTTCACGCCACACAGGTTTCCGATCCAGTCGTTTCCCCTTCGCGCCCACGATCAGGGCGACCCCAGCCGGCCCAACCTGGGGCTTGAATCTCATGCGTGAAACCATTATGCGTTGGGGCATGCGGAATTCTCAAATTGTTGGTGGCGGGCTGCTGGTCGCCAGTCTGCTGGTGATGTTGCCGTTCTTGACGTCGGATGCCTTGGCGCAGCACGGCACGAAAAAAGAACCACCCAAGATGCGCCTCATCAGGGAACCCACGGACATTTACACAGGAAAAATTGATAAGATTGACGAAGCCGCGCGGCAGATCGTGGTCAAGGGCAAGATTTTCCAGCGCGAGTTCGAGATTCCCGAAGGTCGGAAATATACCCCGCCGCACCAAAGTTTGGGCGTCAGGAAATTGGGGCGAAGTAGTTCTGGCACGTTTGCGATCTCGCCCTCGACGAAGATCCGCACGGCCAACAAGACAGTGGCGTTTTTGAAAGATTTGAAGGTGGGCGACTCGGTGGAAGTGACATTCCGCGAGGTCGGTGAGGGGAATTTCGTGGCTGACATCATCGCGCCTGCCCGCGAGGAAATCAAGAAATAGTCCGGGCAGTTGTGAACGCACTCCCCAAGACCGTGCGCGTGTTTGCTGTGCAAGGGGCGTGCAAGGTCAACCAGCCTGGCCATCGCGACGGCGAGGGCAGCAGCGGTTCATGGCATGGAAACATTTGGTCTCATCGCTGGAAATGGTCAATTCCCGTTGGTGCTTGCCCGCGCCTTACGGCAGGGCGGACACCGCATCGTGGCCGCCGCCTTCGAGGGCGAGGCCGACCGACAAATTGAACAACTCGCCGACACAACCGAGTGGGTCGGCGTCGCGCAACTCAACAAATTGATCAAAGTGTTCACGAGCCGCGGGATTTCCCGTGCGTTTATGGCTGGGGGGATCACTCCCGGCAAACTGTTCACGAACCTCGCGTTTGACCTGCGCGGCTTGGCGTTCGCAGCCCGCGTCAAAATCCGTAATGCCGAAACCATCTTCGGCGGCGTCGTGGCGGAGTTTCAAAAGGATGGCGTCGAGTTGCTCGATGCCCGTCCGTTTCTGGGCGACGCCGTGCCGTCGCCGGGATGTCTGACTGGCAAGCCCCCCACGGATGGTCAGCAAGAGGACATCGCGTACGGGCTGAGAATTGCCAAAGCTGTCAGCGCGCTCGACATCGGTCAGACCGTTGTGGTCAAACGTGGCACGGTGCTGGCCGTTGAAGGTTTTGAGGGTACGGATGAATGCATCCGACGGGGCGGCGCCCTCGGTGGCGACAAAGGCGGTGCTGTCGTCGTCAAAGTGAGCAAACCCAACCACGATTTTCGGTTCGACATCCCCTGCGTCGGGCCACGAACGATTGAGTCGTGTGTGGCCGGTCGGATTGCGGTGTTGGCAACGGAAGCGGGCCGGAGCCTGTTACTCGGCCGGGCGGAAGTAATTGCGGCGGCCGAACAACATGACATCCGCCTTGTGGCCGTGGAGTCTCAATGAACAAACCCATCAAAGTCGGTGTGGTCGGCGTCGGCCATCTGGGCCAACATCACGCGCGGTTATACACGGAGTTGGCCAAGTCCAACAACCGCCTATGCCAGTTTGTAGGAGTACATGACGCTCAAACAGCAAAAGCCCAGGAGATCGTGCGCCGGCATGGCGGGCAGGTCTTCGGCACTCTCGCCGAACTGATTGCCGCCGTGGACGCCGTCAGTGTGGCGACCCCGACGGAGTTCCACCACGATGTCGCTCGTCCATTTCTGGAAGTAGGCCGGCATGTGTTGGTGGAAAAACCCATCACCCGTACGCCCGCCGAGGCCGAGGCGCTGGTGCGGTTGGCACGTGAACAACGTTGCGTGCTGCAAGTGGGCCACGTGGAACGGTTCAATCCGGTGTTGCGCTATCTGACCGGCATGCTGATAGAGGCAGGTTTCATCGAGGTCCACCGGCTCTCGCCGTACCCGGCCCGCTCGACGGACATTGGCGTCGTGCTGGACTTGATGATTCATGATCTCGACATCGTGTTGGCGTTGGTGAAATCCCCGCTGACGAACCTTGACGCAGTGGGCATTCCGGTCTTGAGCGCAAACGAGGACATTGCCAACGTCCGGCTGCGGTTTGCCAACGGGTGTGTCGCCAACATCACCGCCAGCCGAATCAGTCCGGAAAAGATGCGCAAGATTCGTGTGTTTGGCCGCACAACCAACGGCGCCGCGTATTTGTCGCTCGATTACCAGAAACAGGAAGGGATGATCTACCGGATCGCGGCCGACACCGCTCAGGAATCCAGCCTGTTGAAGAAATTACTGGCCGGTAAACACGCCACCGTGATCAGTGAATTTGCCGGCAAGAAGATTATCCGCGAACCCGTCCCCATCGAATGCGACGAACCGCTCAAACTCGAACTCCAACATTTCCTCGAATCCATCCGCGACCGGCATGATCCCTTGGTGACTGGTGAAGCCGCCAAGCAGGCGCTCGAAGTGGCGATGGAAATCACCGAGCTGATCCAGCGACGACGATGAAGCCGATCATGTTCCTGGCGGGTGAGGCCTCCGGCGATAGTCATGCGGCGGCAGTCATCCAATGCCTTCGGGCCGAGTCCCCGAAACAGGAAATCTTCGGCGCTGGCGGACCGAAGATGCAGGCGGCAGGGATGGTACTGCTTGCGGACCTCACCAAACATGCCGTCGTGGGATTGACGGAGGCAATCAAGAAATACTGGATTTTCCGCCGCATCTTCTTTGAACTGCTGGCCGCCGTGGAGCGGCGCCGGCCGGCCGCGGTGGTGTTGGTGGACAATCCGGGCTTCAATCTACGGTTCGCCCGCGAAGTCAAACGACGCTCTCCGGCAACAAAGATCATTTATTACATCTCCCCGCAAGTTTGGGCGTGGCACGCCGGCCGGGTGCAACAGATGGAGCGCGACGTGGATTTGTTGCTGAGCATCTTCCCGTTCGAAAAAGTCTGGTTCGCACAACACGCGCCGAAACTCCGCGTCGAATTCGTCGGCCACCCGATGATCGAACAACTAGCAGCCACGCCGCCGCCACCGCGCGAGCCGCGGCTGGTGTTGTTCTTGCCCGGCAGCCGCCGCAAGGAAATTTCCCACATCTACCCGCTGATGCTTCGGACCATGGAATTTTTGCCGGCCGATGTGCAATACGTCGCCGTGGCGGTCAACCACGAGATGGCCGATCTACTACGCCATCCGCGGGTGCAGGTGGAAGTCGGCAACGCCCGCGATTGGATGCGGCGCGCAACGGCTACGATCGTCGCCAGTGGTACCGCGACACTCGAATGCGCCTGCCACGGCCTCCCGATGGTCGTGGTCTATCATGTACACTGGATCACTTATCTACTGGGCCGGTTGCTGGTGAACGTGCGCTGGCTGGCGATGCCAAACCTGATTGCCGGCCGGGAAATCGTGCCCGAACTGATTCAAGGCGCGGCTAGTCCCGCGCGAATCGCGGCGCAACTGCGGCCGTTGCTCGACGAGCCGGAGCGCCGCGCCGCCATGCAACGCGAGTTGGCGGCTGTTGTTGCGCAATTGGGCAGCCCCGGCGCCAGCCCCCGCGTGGCCCGGCTTATTGGGGACACTCTCCGGCAACCACCAAATGCCGATCCGTGATCGTGCGCACCCGCAACCACTGCAAACCGGCCGCCGCGAGCTGTCGACGTACCTCCACCGGCGTGAAGGCCGCAAGCAACGAGTTGTCGAAGTCTCGTTGCAATATGGCTGGCTCGCCCGCGGCATATTTGCGGGTGAGGATTTTTGCGGCCGACCGCGTCGCCGGGCGACGCAAGTCCACTACGAACACCAGCGTCCCAGCCGCGGCGTACCGGTGAACGGTTTGCCATAAGACGGCCGGGTCCGGCAGGTGATGCAGCAGGCTGCTGGCCAGAATGACATCGTACGTGCGAGCCGACAGCCGCACCGCGGGTAGGTAACCGTGGATCAGTTTGATTCGGGGGTGACGCGGCGCATGTGCCAACATCGCCGCTGAGCCATCCACGGCATGAAACCGGTAGCCAGGGTTGGCCGTGGCGAACCGCCGAGTCACATCGCACGGGCCGCAGCCGAGGTCGAGGACGAGGGCGCGTTCGGGCCGGTGGGGAAACAGTTTGGCAAACAGCACTGGATACAGACTGTGCGCCGACTCGAAGTCCGCTTCGGCGTAGGCGCGGGCCTGCTCGTCGTCGAGCATCAATTCGGGTTCGGGAATACGCTTCATCATCTGACCGATGCGGTAGTGGGACACCCGTCGTTGTTAGTGTTGCCGGGTCAGGAAAAAATCCGCAATCGCAGCCAGTGGAGCGGCCCTTGTTCCAAAAGACTTGAGCTGCCGGTGGGCATCAGCAATCAATTCGGCGGCCATTTGCCGAGACTTCTCCACTCCGAGCAACTTCGGGAAGGTGCTCTTTTGGTTCTTGGCGTCCGCGCCGACGCTTTTGCCCATGACTTCTTTGGTACTGGTGACATCCAGCACGTCGTCAATGATTTGAAAGGCCAAACCGAGGTCATCGCCATACCGGGTCAACCGTCGGAGTTGGGCAGGCGTGGCACCGCCGGCCATGGCGCCCAGCCGGATGGCCGCCGTGATGAGCGCACCGGTCTTGTTGCGGTGGGTGGCGATGACTTCCTGGAGTGTGGCGGCGCGGTTCTCGTTTTCCAAGTCCTGCACTTGGCCGGCAATCAACCCGCGACTGCCGGCGGCGCTGGCCAGTTCCTTGACGTAACGAACATCGCCTGCAGCAAGGGCAAATGCCTCCGTCAGCAACGCGTCCCCAGCAAGCACAGCGATGCCTTCACCGAACACCTTATGGTTGGTCGGCTGACCGCGGCGGAAATCGTCGTCGTCCATGCACGGCAGATCGTCGTGAATGAGCGAGTAAGTGTGGATGCATTCGACGGCGCAGGCCAACGGCATCGCCGCCGCCGGTTTGCCGCCGACGGCCTCGCAGGCGGCAAGGGTCAACACGGGGCGGATGCGTTTGCCGCCAGCAAACAGAGAGTAGCGCATTGCTTTGTGAATTGTGGCCGGGGGTGTCGTCGCGGCGGGAATGAGCCGGTCGAGGGCGGTATTGATGCGCGCACCGGTGGTTTGGAGGTACCTTTCGAGATTGAAAGGCTGCGTCATGGAAAATCAGGTATGGAGGAATTTGACGTCCAACGGCACCGTGGTTTCCTCACCGTCGGTGCTGACGAGGGTGACGTGGTCCGAATTGCACTTGAGTTCGGCGACGCGGTCAAATTCATCGGAAATCGGCGCGACGCCCATGATGTAGCGTAACGTGAAGGGTCGGTCGGGATCCAAGACGTGATGAGTTCGGTAGCCGGCTTCGGTCAGCAGGTTGGGCGCGGCGGAGGCGGCCAGGCCGTAATGAAAGTACGCAGTCAGGTCTTCGACACCGAGCACGTTGACGTGGCGGCCATTCCATGGCGGATAATGCCGTCCGCCATTGGACAGCCAGAGCAGCGTCGCTGCCAACACGCGCGGGTCGCGCAAGGCAAACCAGACATAACGTTGATCGGGAAAGGCCACGGCAGTCCAGGCAAGTTTCAGATTCGGGTCGGCCACCAGCAGAACAATGTCTTCAAAGCCACGTCGGGCGGGATAGTGGCTGAGATCGGTCGTGTCGCCTGTGATGGTCGGCACGGCGCTCAACGAGTGAAAGACCGCGCCCGGCTGGAGCATGGAGTAGCCTTTGGCGGCTGGGTTTTCGACTGGTTCGGGCGGTACTTGGGCATAGGCCACACGGGAGGTGGACAACCGACCTGCGCCTTCGTGATCAGGGAATTGCAGAGTGGCGTGATGCCCGAAGTTCATCGGGCCACGGAAACCAGTAAGGGTGTGTTCTTGGTATACCACGGGGTGGCCACTGATGAGACGGATGCGCTTGTCCACGCGGCCGCGGCGGATTTTGGTATTCAAGGTAAGGTGTAATGTGACCGACTGGGCTCCGTGCTCGATGCCGGCGCATTTCCAACGGGCGTTGGCGGTTTCGCCGTGCACGGGATGGCGTTCTCCGTGGTAGGGCTGCGTGTTAGCGCCAAACGGCAGACAAAAAAAATCGCCGCGCAACACACGCAAGATCGGCGGTATGTCAGAGGTGAGTTTTTCTTTCCACCACGGTGCAATGGCAAACGGTTGCACAGTCTGTCGCCCAAGCTTGAACGTGACCGGCGCGAGATGACCGCCGGTTTCCGTCACTGCCGCCTCAACAGTTTTGGTGGCAATCAGAAAAGATTTTTGTCCGCAAATCGCTCGCGTTTTCATCCGGTTCATTCGTATTTACCCTCCACCATCCCGAACTCGTCTCGTTACTCCCATGCCAGATTGGCTAAATGTCCGTCATCTGTCCAGCCAAACTTCATCGAGCAATTGGATCACCTGAATCATTAGCGCCGCACCCGCCAGCCCGACAGAGGAGACCAGAAACCAGCAAGGACCAGAATACAGAGATGACACGGAGCGACAGCAAAGCCACAGCCGTTGGACCGTGGCATGCAGATGGACCACGCCACGCGGGCGTTGGCCCCGATAAACCAGAAAACGCAGTACTTCATCCACAACAATCTGGGCTACTGTCTGAATCAACTGCGCCGGCACGGTGTGTTACGTCGCGGCCATTCAGGCGCAGGCTGCCGATGTGCACCCGTATCATCATCTGTGGCTCCTGCTCTCGCGGCATAGGGAGGGGTTGTGCAGGAAATACCGGAGTTCGCCATTCAGTTGCAGGCTTGCGGTTCGGCCATGGCATTTGTCTTGTGTGCCCTTGAGCGCCCCGCTCATCATCCTACTTCATGACCTCCCGTCCGAATATCGTGGTCATCATGACCGGACCAGCAGCGCGCGGATTTGTGCCGCCGCGAAGGCTACCCGCTGGATACTACCCCGTTCCTTGATGCCCTGGCCCGGCAAGGGACATGGTTTGACCGGGCGTACACGACCATGCCGGCCTGCGTGCCGGCGCGCGTCTCGATGCTCACCGGCCGGTGGCCGAGCGCGACGCGGGTGCGCACAAACTATGACGCCGGCGCTGTCGTGGCGGCCACCGACCTGTTTAAGTTCTTCCGCGCCCACGGCTACCGGACGGCGCTGTGCGGCAAGAACCACAGCTACCTCAAACGCGCCGACGCGGATGATTGGTTTGAGACCGGTCATGTCGGCGGCGACGATACTGCGGAGCACAAGGCGTTCGATGAGTACGTTGGCCAAATGCACATGCACTTGGCGACCGAGCCGACACCGTTCCCGGTCGAGTGTCAGTTGCCGCACCGGATCGTCAACAAGGCACGGCAATTTGTGGCGGCGACGAAAACTCAGCCGTATTTCCTGTGGCTGAGTTTTCCTGAGCCGCACAACCCGTATCAGGTGCCGGAACCGTATTACTCCCTGTTTCCGCCCGCCTCGTTGCCGCCGTTGCGGGCAGGAGCGGAAGCGTTGCCGATCAAGGGGTTTCCGTACCAATGGTGCCGGCAACAATTCGAGAAGGCGTTCCCGGATTTCGCCGCCACGCTCGACCGCGCCCGCGCCAACTACCACGGCCTGCTTCGCTTGCTCGATGACCAGATCAAACGGTTTGTCGAATCCGTGGACCGGGCGAACACGATCATCGTGTTTCTCTCCGACCATGGCGATTTCGTTGGTGAATACGGTTTGTTGCGGAAAGGGCCGGAGTTGCCGGAGGTGCTGACGCGGATTCCGTTGATCGTCACCGGGCCGGGCGTGGTTCGGCAACAATCGCCCGCACACGTTTCGCTGGCCGATATTTTCCCGACGTTGTGCGAGGCGATTGGCGCGGAGATTCCCGATGGTGTGCAGGGCCGGAATTTGTGGCCGTTGCTGACCGGTCAACCCGCGCCGGAGTTTCCCAGCGTGTATGCTGAGCACGGTTTTGGCGGGTTGCCCTATGATGGCACGGAGCCGCTCGACCCGACAAAAGACGGGTTCCGGCCGAGCGCGTCCGGCCGATGGGGCGGATACGATGAGCTGAATAGTTGGACGCAGAGCGGGACGATGCGGATGGTGCGCCGGGGCGATTGGAAACTGCAACTCGACGTGCTGGGCCGCGGCCAGCTTTACAATTTGCGGGAGGACTCGGCCGAGTTGCGCAACCGGTACGGCGAGCCGGCGGTGGCGGATGTGCAACGCGAGTTGCTCGCGGAATTGGCGGTCTGGCAGATGCGCGTGGCCGATCCGCTTCCCTTGCCGGGTGAGTGGCAGGGTCGCCGGTACGTTCCAAAACGCGCGCCGCACAACTACGAGAGACCCACATGACACCACGCGGCGCAGGGTGCGTTCTCCTCGGAACGTGGAACGCTTATCCATTCTGGAAGAACCACGATCCCGAACGGCCCCGACGCCGGGGCGATCCGCAACTTGTGAATGCGCCCCATACGATTCACCATTGTTCGGCGGGCTATCGGTTCGACAACGCGTTTTGCCAGAACCCGGTCTGCATATCGAGTCGGGCGAGTTCCCTCACGGGCCGGTATCCGCGCGCCACGCGCGGCCGGCCATCCGGGCCAAGCATCCCCGCCGACGCAGTTCTTGTGACCAAGCTGTTCGCTCGGATAGCGGAAACCGTGGGTGTGTTACGACGACGGATTGCCCCATGGTAGAATGCGGCCCGTGACGACGATTGCGTTCATCGGTGGTGGCCTTATTGATTATTATTTCGGCGGGCCACGTCTTGTCAGACTTGGTTGTCCAAGCCGGCGATGGGCAGGCGGGAAGCTTTTCCCACTTTGGTGACGGCTTTGCCGCGTTAGGAAAGTCACTCCGCAGTGAAATCACGCGTCTTGGTCACCGGTGGGGCCGGGTTGGTGGGACGAACCGTGGTCGCCTTGCTCCGCGACCGGTATGCGGTGACGCACCTCGATTGCGCGGCCCCCGGGGACGGGTTGCCGTGGGTACATGCCGATTTGCGCGATGCGGCCGCTGTCGAGGCCGCGTGCGCGGGAGCGGAAGCGATTCTGCACATCGCCGCCCTGCACGGCCAAGCCTGGCAACGCGCGGGCGATGCGGCGGCGTTTGCCATCAACGTCCTCGGCACCCAAAACATTCTTGCCGCCGCCGTTCTCCATCAGGTCCGGCGCGTCGTGTTCACGTCGTCCATCTGGGCGACCGGCCACGGCGGGGCGGTGCCATATCTGCCGATAGACGAAGCGCTGCCACGTGAGCCGGTCGAGTTGTACGGGCTGACCAAGGCGCTGGGCGAACAGATGCGCCGGTATTACAGCGCCCGCCATGAAACTGAGCACCATCGTGTTGCGGCCAGGCGGGATTCGGCCGGCGGAAAAGTATGCGCGCCACGATCCCGGGTATCTATTTGGCATGGTGGATGTGCGCGACGTGGCCCAAGCCCATCGGCTGGCGTTGGAATTGCCGGCCACGGTGCGGCACGAGGTGTTCATCATCACTGCTGATTCGCCTCTGGCAAGTGTTGACAGTGCGGAGTATCACGCCGATCCAGCGGCGGCGTTGCGACGGGTTTGCCCGGACGCGCCGCCGGTGTCGTTGCCGGCCACGGCGGAGTGGTACACCATCGCCAAAGCCCGCCGGCAGTTGGGCTATCAACCCCAGTACAATTTCCAATGAAACTCACGAACCAAAAGACGGTGATTACCGGCGCGGCGCGGGGCATTGGGCGGGCGCTGGCGGTGGCGTTTGCCGACGCCGGCGCGCACTTGGTGGTGACAGGCCGCGATGAAGCATCGTTGGTGGACACCTGCGCGGCGGTGCGGGCGCGAGGCGGCACGGTGCAGTCGTTGGCGTGGGACGTGGCAGACATTGGTATCGCGGCGGCGCGTTTAGCGGAGGCACGCGACCGGCTGGGCGGGTTGGACATTCTCATCAACAACGCCGGCGTATTGCGTTTGCCGGCGGAGCATCCGCAACCAACGCCCGAAGCTGAGTGGGATTCCGTGCTGACGATCAATCTCAAGGCCGTGTTTTTCATCTGCAAAGCCGCTGGGGAATTGATGAAGGCCCAGGGCCACAGCGTCATCCTCAACATCGCCAGCGACGCTGGCCTGCGCGGCGCGGTCAGTCCGTATGGCATTCCAAGTGGGGGTCATTGGCCTGACCAAGGGCTTTGCCGCCCAATTCGCGCCGCACGGCGTACGCGTCAACGCCATCGCTCCCGGCCCCGTGGCGACGCGGATGATGGGCTGTCCGGATGGTCAACCGAAACCGGCGCCGAACCTGCCGCTTGGCCGGTTTGCGTTGCCAGAAGAAGTCGCCGCCGCGACCGTCGCGCTCGCCAGCGATGACGCGCGCGCGATCATCGGCCAAACTATCGTCATCAACACTGCGAATCCATGAACCCATCACGCATTGAACGCATTCGGCAACGGTTTTTGGATCAAGGCGGATTTCGCGGCGAACCTGAATACCAATTCCTCTCGATTCGCGGCTGGCTGGAGCAGCCCGGCACGACGCCCGTATTGATCCGGCAGGCGCGAGCCAGGGCGTATTATTATCGCCACTTGACACCGGTGATTGATCCCGACGAACTGATTGTTGGCAAACCGTGCTGGCGCAGTTTCACGCCGGCGGAGGAGTTGGAAGCGCAAAGCCAGCGGGAAGTGGTCGGTCGCGCGCTGATTTGGGCGCCGGGCCAACGCGCCCACATGGCAGTGGATTACGAGAAGTTGCTCCGACTCGGCATTACCGGCGTGCTGGCCGAAATTGCCGAACGGCAGGCGCAACTGACGTTTGCCGATCCGGCCGACGTGGATAAAGACGAGTTTTACACCGCTTGCCGGGAGGTTTTGGAGGCGGTGATGGATTGCGCCGACCGGTATGCCGCGCACGCCGCGCAACTCGCTGCCACCTGCGCCGATCCGGCCCGGCAAGCTGAGTTGCTAGAATTGGCCGCGATCTGCCGGCGCGTGCCGCGGCACCCGGCGACGACGTTTTCCGAAGCGGTGCAATCGGTTCATTTTCTGACGTTTTGCCTACAGGGCGCGACGTTCATACTGGGCCGGCCCGACCGGTATCTGTGGCCGTTTTACGAGCGGGATTCGTTGCCGGCGGAACGCGCGCAGGAGTTGGTGGATTGTGTTTGTTTTCAGTTCAACGAACGCGCCGGCAAAAACACGTCGCTTGGTTTGATGAGCGGCGGGCGCGACGCCACGGGCCGGGACGTAACGAATGCGTTGACGTGGCATTTTCTGGAGAGCATCCCGCACACCCGGTTGAGTTATCCGTCCATCGGCTTGTGCGTGACGTCGGACGCGCCGCGGGCGTTGTTGCGGCGGGCGGCGGAAATCCTCGGCGCGGGCTGCACGCACCCGTCGTTGTTCAACGACGAAGTCATCACGCGCGGGCTACAGCAGTATGGTGTGCCGGCGGCGGAAGCGTGCGCGTATATTCATTCCTCCTGCGTCGAGATCACTCCCGTCGCCAGTTCGGGCGTGTGGGTGGCCAGTCCGTACCACAACCTCGTTGGCTACCTGCTCGACGTCCTCGGCGTGCCGGACGGTCCGGTGCCGGTCATCCATTCCTTCGCGGAATTAGAGCAACGCTACCGGGCGCGGTTGGCCGAAAAGATCCGCGCGGCCACCATCGAAATCAACCGGTTGCAAGCTCAACGCGCCCGCTTCGAGGGGGAAGAAATTCTCGCGTCGTGTTTCGTCAACGACTGTCTCGTGCGCGGGCGGACGATTGACCGGGGCGGCGCGCGGTACCATTGGATCATGCCGTCGTTTGTCGGCTTGGCCAACCTCGCCGACTCGCTCGTCGCGCTGCGCCACTTGGTGTTCGAAGAACGGCGGCTGACGTTGGCGGAGTTTGCGGAGGTGTTGAAAACCAACTTTGCCAGCCGCGAACCGTTGCGGTGCGAGATTCTCAACCGGCTGCCGCACTGCGGCACGGACACCGCTGCGGCCGATGCATTGGTGCGGCAGATTACCGGCTGGATCACGGAAGAAGTCGCCCGCTACCGGACCTACCGGGGTAGTCGGTTTATTCCGAGCCTGTTCTGCTGGTGCAGCACGAACGGCTCGGCACGAAAACGCCGGCCACGCCCGATGGCCGGCTGGCCGGGCAGGCGCTTGGCGACGGCGCCGGGCCCGCCCAAGGCCGCGACCGCAAAGGCCCGACGGCGGCGATCTTGTCGACCACCGCGTGGGATCACACGCCGTTCATCGGCGGCATCGCGGTCAATTTGCGGTTCAATCCGCGCCTGTTTGCTGGCGAGGGCACGGACAAGATCGTGGACCTGATCCGGGTGTTTCTGAGCCGGGGCGGGTTTGAGTTGCAGATCAACGTGGTGGACACGGCGACGTTGCGCCGGGCGTAGGAATATCCCGAACAATACCGCGACCTCATCGTGCGAATTGGCGGCTATAGCGATTATTTCACGGCGTTGTCGCCCGAGATGCAGGCCGAACTCATCCGCCGCACCGAACACGGGGAGTTGTGAAAAGCCTCCTCGGCTTCTTGGCATTGGCGGCGACCACGACCGTGGCGGGCGTGGATGAATGGGCGGACGCCGGTGTCGAATGGTGGGAGGGCGGCGCGTTCTGTCGGGACTCATCGAAGCTGACACGGACCCATTACGAGCAACTGGGCCAACGACGTGAGTTGAAGTCATTGACGTTGTACGGCCGCAGCAGGCTGACGGATGAACTGCTGGCGCTACTGGCCGGGTTGGAGCAGTTGGAAAAGGTGGCGATTGACGGCGTGAACATTTCCGACGCCGGCCTGCGGCATCTGGCCGGATGGAAAAATCTGCGGCAACTGACCTTTTTCCACGTCCAAAACAAAGACCACTTCACCGGGGCGGGCCTGACCAACCTGACTGGGTTGACGCGACTGGAAAGTTTCGGCTGCGGCGGCTCGCCGTTCACCGATGCCGGGCTGGCCGCTTGCGCCCAACTCCGGCCGCTCACCGACTTGCGCATCTGGCACACCCTGGCCACGGATGCCGGCGTAGCGGCGTTGACGAACCTGCCAGCCTTGCGCAGCCTGCGGCTCGCCCCGCAATTCCGACCGCGGATCACCGATGCCGCGCTGGCGCACCTGGCCAAGATTACGGCGTTGGCGACATTGTCACTCGGCGAGATGCCACTGACGTGGGCGGACGGCTTGACACATCTGAAATCGTTGCCGGCGCTGAAGAAACTCACGTTGGACTTGGTGGACATCAGCGACGCCGACCTGGCTCGGTTGAAGGCGGAGTTGCCGGCAGTGCAGGTGGATTGGAAGGCGCCAGACGAGAAGCAGCGCGAGCAGATGCGGCGGAATTGGCGCAAATCACCGCCCTCCACCGACCATAGAATTGGCAGCCCCAACGGGGATCGAACCCGTGTTCCCAGATTGAGAATCTGGTGTCCTGGACCACTAGACGATGGGGCCGGCGCACCTTGATGACCGCGCCACAGAATAGACGTGCTCCCTGAAAAATCAAGCGCTTTGGCACAACGACCGGCCGCGATGGATTGTCCAACCGAATGGCGTATATTCACGGCGGTTGGGGCAATGACAACGATCTGGATCATCAGCCTGACACTGGCGGCGCTGGTCGCCGCCGGCCAAGGAGAAACCAATATGACCGAGAAGGCAACATTTGGCGCGGGATGTTTTTGGGGCGTGGAAGCCGCGTTCCGGCAGGTGAACGGGGTGACGGACGCCGCCGTCGGTTACATGGGCGGCACCGTTCGCAACCCGACCTACCGGGACGTAAGCACCGACCGGACCGGGCACGCCGAGGTTTGCCAGGTGACCTTCGACCCGGCTGTGGTGACCTATGAAACTTTAGTCGAGATTTTCTTCAGGATCCACGATCCGACCCAAGTCAACCGCCAAGGACCAGACTTTGGCTCGCAATACCGGACGGTAATCTTTGTCCACAATCAGGAACAGCAGCGGATTGCCCAAACCGTCAAGGACCGACTTGCCGCGTCGCGTCGGTATCCTCGCCCCCTCGTCACCGCCATCGAACCGGCGCGGGAGTTTTGGCGCGCCGAGGAATACCATCAACGTTACTTCGAGAAGAAAGGGATTCGTCCGACATGTCATCGGCTTGGTGTGCCTTGAGTCTCCTGCTGGTCGCTGCGTGGGCCGCCCCTGCCGCCGGCCCAGAGGTGACGATTGTTGAGTTCACCGAGCGCGGGGAACGGAAAGGAACGGTAACCGTGGAGAAGATCATCAAAACCGACGCCGAATGGCAGAAGATTTTAACGCCGGAACAATTTGCGGTGACACGGCGCGGCGGAACGGAGTGCGCGTTTAGCGGTGCGTTTTGGAAACACCACGAGAAGGGGATTTTTCGCTGCGTGTGTTGCGATACGGCGTTGTTTCGGTCGGACGACAAGTTCGACAGTGGGACGGGCTGGCCGAGTTTTTTTCAACCGGTGGCCAAGGAGAATCTGGAGTTGCGCACCGACACCAGCCACGGGATGATCCGCACCGAGGTCCGCTGTCGGCGCTGCGACGCGCATCTCGGTCATGTGTTTGAGGACGGGCCTCGCCCGACGGGTTTGCGGTATTGCATTAATTCCGCTGCGCTGAAGTTTGTGAGGTCGCGGTAGCGCCGGGCGCGGCGGCGCGCGGGCCGGTCAAGGTGCGAGCGGGTCGAGTTGACTGAAGCGGGTCAATTGCAACTCGGGCAGCGGGTCAAGCCCGTCGTATTCGTAGGCGAGGCGAAACTGTTCGAGGGCTTCGGCGGTTTGATTGTGGCGGAGGTAATGGAGGCCGAGTTGGGTGTGATAGGAGGCGTTGCGCGGGTCAAGGCGGAGGGCGCGCTGGTAGCGTTCGAGGGCTTCGGCGGGCTGGTCAAGCAGATCAAACATTCGTCCCATGAACACAAGCGCATCGGTGGCGTAAGGATTGCAGGTCAACGCCCGGTCATACCCCTCCCGGGCGGCGGCGGCGGCGGCCTCGCGTTGCGAGGCGAGCCAAGTGGCGCGGGCGGCATGGAGGTGACCGAGGGCCAAGGGAAATTCGAAATTGCGCGTATCGAGGCGCCGCGCCAGCTTGTAAAGCCGGTCGGCCTCTTGCCAGCGCAAGTTGTGGCGAGCGCGGGCCGCTTGGTGGGCTAGGATGGCGGCTGGGTAGGTCTTGCGCAAGAGGGTGCCGAGCAACGCGATAGCCACCAACGCCGCGCCGATCACCACGAACTTGCTGATGCCCTTCAAGGAGAGGGCGTTGTAGGTGCCGAGGGGGGCGACATCATCGAAATCTTCACTGCGGTGTTTGATGCCGGTCGTCAAGGTCGCCGCCATGAGGACCACCAGCAAGACGAGGTTGCCGGGAACTTGGAGAACGGAGTCGAATACCGCGGCTGCAAGCAGGCCGAAGATTGCCGCCAGACCGCCGACGGCTACCGCGTAACGGTTGGAGGGGGTGTGGGCAGAGTAGCGTTTGGCCCGCACGGCCAAGATGTGTGCCACTTCCACAACGAATGCGATCACCACCCACAGCAGCAGGGCGCATCCCACCAGGCCATACTCGGCAAAGCTCTGCAAGTACTCATTGCCCACTGAGACTGGTTGGCCCTGGAGTGTCCGGTGGTCCCGGTACAGCCAGGGGAACATGCCCGGGCCGCCGCCTAGGATCAGGTGGCTTTTGCCGATGGCCACTGCACTCTGCCACAAGGGCAGTCGGCTGACTGCGGTGGTGGGTTGGGCGGGCAGCATGGGGGATTGGACGGCACGAAGGCCAATCAAGGCCGCCGCAATCATGCCGGTCAACATGACTCCGCCGATCAGCAGCCACCGCCGTTTCTCGGACCGGCTTCGGATCAGATAGAGAACGAGCACGAGTACCGTGGCGAGTCCGCCGATCCACGCAGTGGGGGTGGCGATCATCAGCAAGGTCGCCCCCAAGGCCAGCGACAGGATCAGAAAGACAAGGCGCACGCGATAAGTCCGGCGGGAGAATAGGACGGTGGCGGCCACCAGCGGAAATATCAACTGAAGGCTGGTTGTGGGATCGCCACCGACGCGGGCAGTCGCGGTGAGGTCAGACGGAGTCCACGCGATGACGGCCAAGAACGCGCCTGCGCCGGCCATGACCCAAACCAAAACGTTGATTTGCCAGCGGTGCCGGACATTGTTCAGCATCACAAAAAAGGCCAGCGCGGCCCCCAGCCAGTTCAAGGCGTGCGGGCGAGCCACAGATTCGACCTCGCTCAGTCCATGGCGCATAACCACATACGTGCTGACGATCAGGATGGGCGCGCCGAGCGTGGAAAACACGAGCGGAGCCTGGCGTAGCAACAGCAACCGCGTCAGCCAGAAGCCAGTGGCAACGATGATCAAACCGAAGGCCAAGCCTTCCCACCATAGCCGGAACTCGCCGAACGCTCCCAATAACGCAATCGTGCCGGCCAATACAGTCACGAAGGAAGCATTTTGGCAAACCACGCTCAGCGAGGAAGTTCCCCACCGCGTTTGCCTCCCGGTCGTGGAGCGTTGACGCGGCGACACAGACGGCCTCCGCCCGCTCTCAGAGGAAACTACGGGTGACGTTGATGGATTCGCCGGGGCGGATCGGCACGTCTTGGGCCGGATTGCGGCGCAGCTCCTCGTAGTTGTAAATGTCTTTGCGGGATTCACGGATCACTTCCACCTTGCCGCGGTTGGCGTAATCGGTGAACCCGCCGGCCGTGCTGATGGCCTTGAGCAGGGTCATGTCTTCCGTCCACTGGAAACGGCCCGGGCTGCGGACTTCTCCGCTGACGTAGAAGAAGCGCTGCGCGGTCAAAACTGTGGTGTTGCACCGCACATAAAACCGCGGCACATAGCGGCTTTCAATGGCTTCGGCCAGCTCGCTGATCGTCTTGCCGGCTGCTGGCACCGCGCCAATCAACGGGAGTGAAATTTGGCCATTTTCGTCGAGCACAACGTCGAAGATTTGCGTGCTCGCGCCCGCTTGGCCGCCGGTGTCGAGGCGCACTTGGATTTGATCGCCGACCCGTAACCGCGTTTCGGCGCCAGCCACGGACTTGGCTGGGGCGGCCGGGGCCAGCACGCCGCACCCGGTCGCTGCGCACAACATCACGAGCGGCGCGATTTGTCTCATCATTCGTTGAATCTTCATTTGTAACATTCCTGTGGCGCAGGCCGGCGGGCCGTGCCCCTCACGGCTAATACTTTTCCGTCAAATCAATGCTTTCACTGGCCGGTTTGGCCGCCGGTGTGGTGGCCGTGGTCGCCTTCTTTTTCGGTTTGTCCGAGTACCGGTGATAGGTGTCGTAATAACCGTGGTAGTAGTAGTAGGTGTCGTCCTGACGGATGTTGACGTTGTTGACGACCACGCCCAACATGCGGGCGCCGGCGTTTTCCACGACCTGCCGGGCGCGACGCGCCATGTTCCGCGGATAGCGGCGGTGTTGGATGACCAACACGGCCGTGCCCACTTCGCGGGCCACGATGACCGCGTCGCTGACCACCAGTACCGGCGGGGTATCGTACAACACCACATCGTATCGGTGGTGAACTTCTTTAACTAAATCGTTCATCCGCTGCGAGGTCAGCAGTGGCAAGGCGGATTGGGCGATGTCACGGCTACCGGAGGCGATGATCCAGACGTTTTCCACAGTGGATTTCTGGATGATTTGATCCACGTCTTTAGTACTAGTTAAATAATCAGCCAGTCCCACATCGTGGGAAACGCCAAACATTTCGTGTTGGGTGGGGCGGCGCAGGTCGCTGTCCACCACCAGCACCCGCAGGCCGTTTTGGGCGTACACACAGGCGAGGTTGGCCGTGGTGAAGGATTTTCCCTCGCCCGCCGCCGCACTGAGAATGGCAAACGAATTGGTCTGCTCGTTCCCCTTGGAGAAATCAATGTTGGTGCGCAACATGCGGTAGGCTTCGACTTCGCCGGGGCTGGCGTCGCCTTTGGCTAGCGAGCCGGATTCGTGGGGCACCACGCCGAGCACGGGCAGGCCGAGGTACCGCTCAACGTCGTCCATGACCTTGACGCTGGTGTCAAGGAACTCGATGAAGAAACTCATCGCCACGCCGAGCACCAAGCCGACAATGGCCCCGAGCACCAAATTGAGCCACAGATTGGGACTGACCGGCCCGAGGGGCGGCTCGGCGCGGTCCACCACTTCGACCGGGCTGCGCGGCACCTCCATGTCAATCGAAACCTGTTGCAGTCGGGCTTTGACGGCCTCATAGAGGCGGGTCTCCAACTCGGCTTCGCGTTGCGCGTTGCGGAAGGGGAGGAACCGTTCGCTTTCGAGGACCAAGCTGGCATTCTTGAGTTCATCGAATTGTTTTTGCAGCTCCATCAACCGGGAGGTCGCCATTTCATAATCCACCTCGAAACCTCTCATAATCCCGTCGAGGCGAACATCAATCTGTTCTTGGAGCTTGTCGCGGGTGGCGAGCGCCGAGCGTACATTAGGGTGATCGGGGCCAAAATCTTGCTTGAGCACTTCCAACCGCAACTCGGTTTCGGTCAGGCTCTGCAGCAAGGTTTGCACGTTGGCATCGGTGATGAGGGTGGCGATGGCATTGCGGAGCTGTGCTTGCGTCAGGCGTTTCAATTCCCGCAAGCGGGTTTCCCGGCTGACCACGTCCACCCGCGCCTCGGTTAACCGCCCTTCCAGTTGTTGCAAAGTTTGCTGGGTCAGCGTGGATTCGCCAATGACCGGCACGTTGAGTTCCTTGCGCAATTGTTCGACTTTGGCCTGCGCTTGGCGCATCCGTTCCTGCTGTTGGGCCATTTCCTCACGCAGTTTTTCCAAACCGCGCATGGTTTGGCGACGTTTTTCTTCGAGGCGTTCACGCTCGAACGTCTCCGCGACTTGATTGGCAATCTCGGCAGCCAACTTGGGGTCGCTGTCATAGACCGCAATCTCGATAAGGCTGGTGTCCCGGTAGCGGCGGACTGCAATTTGGCCTTTGAGCCGCCGAAACGCCAAGTCCATCGAGGCCACCGGCAGACTTTCCCCCCGTTCGGCCCAACGCTGAACAAGTTTGAGCCGCTCAATCACGGGGTGCAGGATTTTTTGGGATTGAATAATCTCGTTTTGGGTTTGGAGAAAGTAGGGGTCGTAGCTTGGGAGGTTGGATTGTTCAAAGACGGGGACGGTGGGCCGTTCCGGCTCGACTTTGATACGGACGGAAGCCATGAACGTCTTGGGTTGCAAAGAGGTAACCGTCGCCACCGTGATAATGGTCAACAGAAAAACCACGAACACGATGGGCCAGCGGGTTTTGACCACGCGCCAGTAGTCGAGAAAATTCAGCCGCGATTCTTGAGATGTTTGATTTGTTTCCATCTGCCTTCCAAAGTGGTGGGACTAAACACTAACTCCCCGCCTCGCGCAAGGGAAAACAGGAAAGCGACTCCCAAGGTTAGTACACAAACTGCAACCCCCACCAAATGCGGTTTCGGTAGTACTCCGCACTGTCCGAATCTCCAAACGCCAAATTGTACCGGTAGGACAAATCCGTGTTCAGCCAGGACGTGAAATAGTAGCGGGCGACCGCTCCCACCGAAAGCGATTGCTGGGTCAAGGATTTATCTGTGAAACCAGTAGTCGGGTCGCCATAGGTGGTGTGGGCATAGACCACATCCAGATTAGCCCGGAACCGCGCGGTGATTCGCTGGCTGAACTGCAACGTGGTCGCCAAGGTCTCAGATCCTCTGAATCCCTCCGTGCCGGGCGTGGAGTCCGTGAAGCTGTAACTGACCGCCAGCGAAACCGCACTGGCCCGCGCGTAGGTGTAACTCAGCGAGCCGACGAAGTAGGGGGAATCGGTCTCTTCACCGTCTCCAAATTCACGAAACTCATAGCCCAGATTCAGCGAAGAAGTCAGGCGCGGATTGAACCGATGGATCAAACTGGCATACAGCGCATGACCATCGGAGTTCTTCTCTTCATCCGGTCCGGCTTCCTTGTACAGGGTGGTGGCATACCGATAATTTCCACCGACAAACGTTTGGGGGCTGAGGGAGTACAAAAGCGTACCCACAGCCTGATAGTTGTCTCGATCATTGGCTTGGGCTAAAGACTGGTCGTCGTACCGCCAAAGTTGCCAATTCAAACTCGCCGAAGCTGTCCAGCGCCGGGTGAGGTTGTACACAGCCGCTAGATTCAAATTGTTGTACGAGTAATCACTTAGCCGTCGCACCGTGACCGGTATCCCCGCTTCGACTTCCACCAATTCAGGCTCAATACCCCGCCGAAACCGATCCGTCAAATCCAGAGTAAACCGCGAGTTGAACTGATGCGATATTAAGCAATCAACCGAGTGTGACTGATCCCACGGCTCATCACCCCGGCGATCGTCATACCAAACCGCGTTATACCCATAGCGCAGTCCAAGAAATGTTTCTTCCAAAGGGAGGTTCAAACTTGCCTGAGGCGAAATCGAAGTAAGAAAACTATCCCGCCGATTATTTTCCGTGGTACCCGTATTGTCATCGTACCCGATCCTCGTCCCCAAACTCACTGCCCACGGTCGCGAAGGATCGCGCAACGGAAACGGATTATACGCTGCCATGGCGGGGAAGGCCAAGGCGCCCATCGTCAGTCCCCACACCCATTTGCGATAATTGCGTTCAGTCATGATCTGTCCCTCTGTGATTCCTTCTGTCCCTCTGTGATTCCTTCTGTCCCTCTGTGATTCCTTCTGTCCCTCTGTGATTCCTCTACTCCACAACCTCCAAATGAACCGGCTGCGGTAATAAAGCGGCATGATAACCGCGTGTCA
>CALBCO010000014.1 GCA_937927265.1 uncultured Verrucomicrobiae bacterium
AGGGCGCTTTCTCCATCGTGACCGGCTGGACGGTGGCGGCGACGATGGGTCTTGTTGTAACCGCATTGTTCTTGCTGAACATGATGCAGCAAGTCTGTTTCGGTCCGCTCAACGAGAAATGGAAAACGCTGTCGGACATGACGGGCCGGGAACTTTTGATCGGGGCGGTGCTGATGTTCTTCATGTTCGGCATCGGTGTCTATCCGTCGCCACTGATAGACGCCGCGAACGTGGCGGTAATGGAACTGGTGAAACTTTTCTGACATGCGACCTGACTGGACAATTTATCTGACGTTCCTCGGCGCGGGGCTGATCATGCTATTGCCGCGTGATGCCAAGAACCTGATCCGCTGGGTGGCGCTGGCGACTGGGCTAGTGGGCCTGACGGTTGGGCTGACCGGTTACCTCCAGTACAACGCTGGTTTCCGCGACCTGATCGCACAGAGGGGTAGCGGTTTCTGGCACGTGGTCAACGTCCCGTGGATCCCGGCCATCGGCGCGCACTACCATCTCGCGTTGGACGGCATCAACTTCCCGCTCGTCATCCTCAACGGCTTTGTTTGCGTCACCGGCATCCTGTTCAGTTGGAACATTGAGAACCGGACGAAAGAATTCTTTGTGTTCTTTCTGACGCTAATTGCCGGAGTCTATGGGGTGTTCATGGCGATGGATTTGTTTCTGCTGTTTGTGTTCTACGAACTGGCCATCATTCCGAAATACTTCATCATCGCCATCTGGGGTTCGACGCGAAAGGAATATGGCGCGATGAAACTCGTGTTGTACTCCTTCGTCGGTAGCGCGTTGGTGTTCATCGGGATGCTGGCCATCTTCTTCGCGGCCGGTGGGCCGACGTTTGATCTGTTGGAACTCGCCAGGACCCCGGTGGGCCGGCAGGTGCAGATTTGGGTGTTCCCGTTGATCTTTGCCGGGTTTGCCGTGCTGGCCGGTATGTGGCCATTCCACACTTGGGCGCCAACGGGTCACGTGGCGGCGCCGACGGCGGCTTCGATGTTGCTGGCTGGGGTGGTCATGAAGCTCGGTTCCTACGGATGTTTCCGCGCGGCGATGTTGTTGATGCCGGCAGGGTTGGACTACTGGAAATGGACAATTGCTGTGCTGGCGGTCATTGGCATCATTTATGGAGCGGCGGTGGCGCTCGTGCAGAAGGACTTCAAGTTCATCATCGGCTATTCCAGCGTCAGCCACATGGGGTTTGTGCTGCTGGGGTTGGCGACGTTGAACGTGGCTGGCATGTCGGGCGCGGTGTTGCAGATGTTTTCGCACGGCATTGTCGCGAGCCTGTTGTTCGCCGTGGTAGGCCGGATGGTCTATGACCGGACGCATACCCGGCAATTGGACGAACTCGGTGGTTTGGCGAAGGTGATTCCGTTCGCGGCGGTGACGTTCGTGATTGCGGGTGCCGCTTCGATGGGGATGCCGGGGTTCAGCGGGTTTGTGGCGGAGATTCAGGTGTTGATCGGGGCGTTCCAGATGAGCCCGTGGCTGGCGGTCGGCGCAGCAGTCGGGATACCGGTGACGGTGGCGTACATCATCAATGCGCTCAACAAGGTATTTTTGGAGCGCGACGACGAAACCGGCCATGATGGCGACAGACCGGTTGCCCATTCGACGATGCTGCCGCCGATTTCAGTGCCAGAGATGATCGCCGGGGTGGTGTTGATGGCGTTGCTGGTGATCATTGGGCTGTATCCCGCCATTATGCTCGACATGATCAAAGCCAACGTGGTGTTGTTTTTGGAGGGGCGGCCATGAACCACGTCGCAATGTTCAGCGCGCTCAGTGCTGAAATCATCGTCGTGGTGGCGGCGATCATGGCGCTGACGCTCGACCTAGTCGGGTTGCGCCAAGCGGATACCGCGCGGCGTCGGCGGATTGTGGGCGGGTTTGCCGCGCTGGGCTTGCTGAATGCAGCGGTGCCGCTGCTGAGCTTGTGGGGGAGCGGGTCATTTGCCTTGTTGCACGGCAGTGTCGTCCTCAATGATCTGGTCCGGTTGTTCAAGTTGATCATCATCGGGTTGAGCCTCGTGACGATCCTGATCTCGATGGACCACGATGTCGGCGGGCATATCGGCGAGTATTTTGCCACGTTGTTGTTTGGCACCGTGGGGTTGATGGTGTTGGTCTGTACCGAGGAACTGCTGACATTGTTTGTGGCACTCGAACTCACCAGTCTGAGCTTGTACATCCTAACTGCATTCCACAAGAGCGCGCTCCGGTCGCAGGAAGCTGCTGTGAAGTACTTCCTGTTTGGGGCGATCTCATCTGCGTTTTTGTTGTTCGGTTTAAGTTACATTGTTGGTTTGACCGGCATGACAAACATTCGCGCGGTGGCGGCTCCGACAGGGCCGCTGATGAGTATTGGACTGTTGTTTGTGCTTGTGGGACTCGGATTCAAAGTCGCAGTGGTGCCGTTCCATCTCTGGGCACCGGATGCGTACGAAGGCGCGCCGACACCGGTCACAGCATTCATCGCCACCGGGTCAAAGGTCGCCAGTTTTTTCGTGCTGACGAAGCTCCTCATGGTTGGCTTTAGCGGGATGGCGGGCACGGCGTTCTGGGGCAACTTTGCGTCGGGGTGGGTAATGATCGTTGCGATGACCGGAGCGGCCAGCATGGTTTGGGGGAACACGGCAGCGATCGTGCAATCGAATATCAAACGGTTGTTGGCGTATTCGAGTATCGCCCATGCCGGGTATATCTTTGTCGGGCTGGCGGCGGCCACGGCTTACGGGGCCAGCGCAGTGTTGTTCTACGTGATCGTTTATGCGCTGGCGAATCTGGGCGCGTTTGGAGTCATTGCTGTATTGGCGAGCCGGGCCGGGGGCGAGGAGTTGAAGAACTTTGACGGCATGGGGCGCCGGTCTCCGTTGTTGTCGCTGTTACTCTTGGTGTTTGTCTTGTCGCTGGCCGGTATTCCGCCATTGGGCGGATTCTTCGGAAAGTTCTACCTGTTCGCGGCAGCGGTACACCGCGATTCGCAGAACTTTGGCCTGCTGTGGTTGGTCGTGATTGCCATTCTGATGAGCGCGGTGTCGTTGTACTATTATCTCATCGTGCTGAAACACGTCTATGTGCACGAAAGCACTGGCGAACGGATCAAGACGCCCGACTATCTGAACCTCACACTGGCGGGACTGG
>CALBCO010000015.1 GCA_937927265.1 uncultured Verrucomicrobiae bacterium
GGTCGCCAAGGCGAGGCTGGCGCGGGCAATGTGCAGGTCGGCCAGTGCCCGGTAATAGTTGGTCTGGGCATCGAGCAACGCGGACTGGGCGTCGAGCACGTCAAGGATCGTGCCTTTGCCGAGATCGTATTTCTCCCGTTCAATGCGGAGGCTTTCCTCGGCTTGCGCCAGTGCCGCGCGGGCGGCGGCGATGCGTTCGCGGGCGGCGGCGATGTTCAGCAGCGCGGTTTCGACATCGAGCCACACCTGTAATTCAAGACGGCGCAACCGTTCCTGTGCGGCGGCGAGTCTGGCGCGTTGTTCCGCAACGCGCGCAGCGATCCGGCCACCCTCGAAAATCGGCACATCCACCACCACGCCGATGCGCCCCACATCTTCCGCTTCACGGCTGCCGGCGGGCCGGTCTGTTGGATGGGCCGCCCAACGTCCGCCATACGCGCCCTGCAACGAAACGGTCGGCGAATACCCAGCCCGAGCGGCGTCCACGCTGCGCGCCTGCGCTTCCAACGCGGCGCGAGCGGCCCGGCAATCGGGACGTTCCTGCAATGCCTGCGCGATGTAATGTTCCGTCGGCGCCAACGCCACTTCGTCGAGCGTTTCGATCTGGCCGGTCACCCGAAGGTCGGCGGTCTGGTTGGCGAAACCGAGCAGGTTGGCCAGCAGTCGGATCTGGATCGCCTGCGCGTTTTGTTCGCGCACCGCGCGTTGCCGGACTTCGGCAAGCCGCACCTCGGTGCGAAGCCGGTCCACGCGCGCGGCTTTTTGCGCGGCGATGAGGTCATCCACGCGCTTGCGATGTTCTTCGAGCGCCTGTTGGGAGAACGCGACCGACTCGATGACGTGATGCTGGGCGAGCAGGCTGTGAAAAACGCTGGCAACGTTGAACACGAGTTCCTCACGGGTGCGGGTGAGCCGATGTTGCGCGGCTTCGTGGAGCAGGTCGGCGGCGCGGGCTTCGTTGATGAGCCGCCTGCCGGTAAACAGCGGCAGCGTCAACACGAGATCGCCGCCGAAAATGTCATCGCCAAACACGCCGGTCTCGCCGTTGTACCGAGCTGCCAGCAGCCGTTGATCGTCCAGATGATGCATGTAGGCGCCGCTGGCGCGGAGACTGGGCAACCGCGCACCGAAGGCCTGCCGGTATTGCTCGCGCGCGGCAGCGGCATCGTGACGCGCTGCGGCGATTTCCGGGTTGTTGGCCAGTGCCAGTTCGGTCGCTTGCGCCAGCGTGAGCGGAGTGTCCGGCAAGGGGGCAACTGGCGGCGGCCGGCCCGGCGGTCCGTCCCTACCGGTGGCGTGGTAGGGCGCGACCGCCGGGCGCGCCGCGTTGGCCGCATCCGGATCGGTGGGGCTGACCAACGCGCACCCAGTCACGAACACGCTCCATGCGAAAGCGGCAAGCAATCGAGAAAGTTGGTGGATACGGGTCATGAGTTATTCTTGTCTCAGCGCGAGATGAATATCCTTCGGCAACGCCAGTCCGGCCGCGACCTGCATGGCCTTGAACAGCCCCACTGGCACCGCGCAACCGGCGCAGCAACCGGACAGTGTTGCCCGAACGGTAGCCAACAGCCGGCTGTCGTTGGCCGGATTGATTTCTTCAAACGCGTCGAGCGGCCCGAGCGTTTGCAGGCGCGCTCCGAGTCTCCAAATTTTCTCGCAGTCCGTTTCCACAGCGAAAGTGACGTGCTGGTCATCCTCACTGGCGGCTTGCACGGTGGTGCGAAATCCGCAGATGCCGGCTTCGATGTGCGCGGTCGCCTTCATCACTTGGCCACGGCGATGCCGAGTTCCTTCCATTTGCCAAGGATGTCATCCTTGCCGTAGAAACCTTCATGGCGAAACAGCTCCTTGCCATTGGCATCGAAGAAGATTTGCGTGGGGATCACCCGAATCTTGTATTGATTGCCGGCGTCGGGATTCTTCCACACATCCACGAATTCCGTGGTGAACACGTCGGCATACTCCTGCTGCAACTCACGCAGAATCGGCGCCATCATCTTGCACGGAATACATTTGTCCGCGCCAAGATCGAGCAGACGCGGCAACGCTTGCGGTGAGGGCGCAGGGCTGACTGCTGTCGCGGCTGGCGCCGAGGCGGTGGCCTTGTCGGACGAGGCGGATTTCTGTCGCAGTGCCAGGGCGGCCACGACTAGGACGGCGACAATCGCCACAATGAGCAGTTTGATGGGTGTTTTCATGATTGCATAGAAGACGGAAGTTGAGTGGCCGCTACGCCCCGGCCTTCCGTCAGATGGAGCCGGTGGGTGGCGTGAGCCAGTAGCCGATCGTCATGAGTCGCCGCGATCACAATTTTGCCCGCGGCGGCGACGGATCGCAACTGGTCAAGGATCAAAGCGGCATTCTCGCGATCGAGGTTGCCGGTTGGTTCGTCGGCCAACACCAAGTCGGGTTCACCCACGAGGGCACGGGCCACTGCGACGCGCTGTTGTTGGCCGACACTCAGTTCGTCGGGGTAATGATTCAGCCGGTCAGTCAAATCGAGTTGCGCGGCGAGACGACGGATGCGGTCCGGGCCGTCCGGCACGTGTTTCATCGCCAGTGCCAGGCCGATGTTCTGAGCAATCGTGAAATAGGGCAATAAGTGAAACCGCTGAAAAACGAATCCGACGGATTCCTTGCGGAACCGGTTGCGAGCGGCGCGGGACAATGCATAGAGATCGCGGTCGTGGAACGTGATCCGGCCGCGGGTCGGGTTGAGCATGCCGCCGATCATCATCAGCAACGTGCTTTTGCCGCTGCCGCTTTTACCGTGGACGACGGCCAGCGCGCCGGGCGGCACCTGCCAACTGAGTTGGTCCACTGCACGGATCGTTTGGCCGTCTTTCTGGTAGAGTTTGGTGACTTCCTGGAGGGTCAGCATGGTGTCATTCCTCCATCAGAATCGCGCACGGATCGAGCCGCACAAGTTTGATCATGGGAATCAATTCCGCCACCGCCGCCACGCCACAAATCAACACCAGTGTCGGCGGCAGATTAGTCCAGAGAATCGTCACCTCGCGCGTTTGTGTCACCAAGATCGGCGTCGTCAAATAGACGGAGGCCGCGCCGCCAAGCACAAACCCGGTCACGGCAGCCACGGCCGACAAGAACACAGCCTTTACCAGATACAAGCCCATGAGATAGGCATAGCCCGCGCCGTGAGCCAGCAGAACGCCGGTCTCGTATTTGCGGTCGGCGACTTCCTGCAGACCCGTAATGACGAAGATCAGCACCGTCAACGTGGCCACCAACGCGAGCAGGTAATACTGGTATTTTTCGGTCATGGTTCGCGAATGGTATCGGCCTTGCGAAATGGCGGCGAGGTTGTATTGCCGAAAATCCGGCCTCAACCGGGCGAGTGTGTCGCGCTGATACTGATGAATTTGTTCCAACGTTCCGCCCACATGCAGACATTCGAACGACCAGACAACATTGATTCGGCCAGGTTTGCCGAGCAGTTCTTGCGCATCGGCCAAATTCAGATATACCCGGTAATCATCAAGCGTGCCTTGCTCGGCAATGACGTGTGCCACCGTGAACTGCCGCCCCAGCAACGTGACCGTACCGTCTTTCTTCGCGCCGAGCACCTTCGCAGCGGCGTTGCCCAACCGGGCAGTGCCGCGCTTGATCGGTTTGACCGGATTGCCTTTTTCCTCCGTCTCATCCGGACGCGCCACCGGTTCGATGCCGGTCAAGACCAAGGTCCGGTCGCCGACGCTGATCCGTTGTTGCAACATCGAAAGGTAATACTTCGACAGTAACTCCAAGTGACCGGCAATTTCCCGGGTCGTGGTATCCGGGAACTCGATCTGCCGGTCGGTACACCAATAGGTGTCCAACGGATCGGCCGCCGCAGGGATCATGAACTGGTTCAGCCCCATGTTTTTCATGATCAATTGCATCGAGCGGATGGTGAACCGGTTGGTGTTCAGCACAAACACATACAACGCCACCACCGCCGTCATCGTCCCCCACAACAGCAGATTCATCCCCCACTTGTGGGCAAGTTGGCGAATGATGATTTGCCCAAACATGTTCAGGCTCCCGGCCGGATCTTCTCGTACAACCCCGGCAGCTTTGTCCGATACAAATTCAGAATCGCCGGCTCATCCCCGCCGAGCGGCTTGACCGGGATCAGGTCCATGACCTCGGCCGGACTCAACCCGGCTTCAAGCAATGTTCGCGTTCCGCCGCAGATCATCCGTTTCAGCGCCGGCTTGATTTCCTCTTCGGTCAATCCGCACCCGGCCGCCACCTCGCGCAACGCCTGCAACTGGAACCAGAAATACGTCGGCCCCATGCCGGTCAACAGCGCGTAGCCTTCCAATTTTTCTTCCGCCACCACGGGGCATTCGCCCAGCGGCTGCAACAAACCAGTCACCACGACCCGGTCGATATCGCTCAAGCCGGCCGCGAAGGCAACCGGGTTGTACCCTTGACCGATGAGGGACGGCGCGTTGGGAATCACCCGCGCAATCCGCCCGAATCCACCGAGCAGCCCGGTTAGCTTGGCGATGGTGAACTTCGGCGCCAGCGACACGAGGATGGCGCTCGCCCGCACTGCCGGTCTGATGCCGGTCACCACATCCGCCAACAGCGGCGGATGCACCGCAACGAACACCACATCCTGTGCGGCCGCCGCCGTGTTGTCCGCCGCCGTGATAATGGCCGGGATCTTGGCTTTCAATTTCGCCCGGGTTTCCGGGTTTGGATCACTGACGACGATGTTTGCCGGCAACGCCCGCGCCTGTTGCCAGCCGGCCAGCAGGATGCGCGTCACGCGCCCACCGCCGACAAAACCAATGCTCTTCTGATTCGTAGCCATGTTTTCTAAACGGGTTGATTGTTTACGATCCTTGCAAACAACCGTGCAGCTCGTCACGCACGTACTGCGTGTACGCCGGCGGATTCTCCACCAACTCCCAAACGCGCTGGAGTTTGGTCCAACGCGCTGGCCGACCATCGGTAATCTTCACCAACACCAGGGCAGGCATGGTCAAGTCATACTCTTGGACAAAGGCCTCATTGCCAGCCTCTTCGACATTGATCGCGTGCCATTCGAGCCAGCCCGCTCGGAGCTCCTCCGCAAACTCGGCTTCGATCACAACGCGCGCCAGCCCCTCAATCGCCCGGCAGGCGTCGCAACGGACGGTGCGGTGAAAATAATACGCGATGACCTTGGACGCGTCGCTGGCAACCGCCCCCGGTGGGGGGCCGACGGGCGCATCACTGGATTTGGCGCGCGTCTCCTTGACGATCAACGCCATCACCGCCGTGGCCAACGCGATCATCAGCCCGGCAACGACGATGTTCCGCAGTTTCACACGCAACAGACTCCGCTGCCCGCACCGTCAAGCAATTCTCTCGCGCGCGCAGCCGCCTGAACGACATGCGTTTCGATCTCCGGTGATTTTCCTTTCAGAATGTTGAGGTCGGATAGCCGCAAATGTCGGAAGCCGGTCATGCCGGCCTCTTCGAGCGTTTTGCGCGCGCAATCTTGCGGGCAACCATCAATCACCAATACCGTTTCCACTGATTTGGTGGTGTCCACGATACAACTGACGCGTCCGCCGATGCCGGCCAGACAATACATCCGGCCCACACCGTCGCGCGTCAGTCTCCGGGCAGTCCGGTCGGTGATCTCCCCCACGTCCGAGCCACCAGAGCAAGGGAAAATCAATTTGGGAGCAACACTACAGGCACACGTGTTCATTTCGCTCATGTTCGTTCCCTGTTTTTATTGGATCAGCTTTTTGATTTCTTCGGGGGACAGCACCTTGCCGGAGGACTTGACGACACCGTCCACGGCGAGTGCCGGCGTCATCATCACGCCGAACGCCATGATGCTGGCGATGTCTTTGATCTTCTCCAATTCATATTGCAGCCCCAACTCTTTCGCGGCAATTTCCGTATTCTCAGTCAGTTTTTGACACTTTGGGCAACCGGTGCCCAAGATTTGTAGTTTCTTCATTTGTTTTCCTCCGTTTTGTGGTTTTAGCGGCCGCATCCAGCGGGTCCGCAGGCGGACATGCCGCGGCGCAACGCCAGTTCCAACTCCTCTTTGTCCACTGCTCCACTCAACCGCCCAAGCAACCGGCCCGGCGGCGCGAGCAACAACGTCGTCGCTTCGGTCGTCTGCGAATCAATGTCCAATCCGCTCAGAAAATCCCGGTCGGCAGCATTCGTCGGGTCCACCGGCACGACCACGGTAAACTCAGCATAGAGTGGATCCGCCGCAAACTCCCGCGCACCTTGCAACGCCGCCGCACCGTCCGTGATCTTGGCGTTTTGAACGCTGACGACCACAAGTTTGTCGTCCTGTAACGCTTTGAGGCATTGCTGCAACGCTGGCCCGACGCGGGCCGCCTGTAACCGTTCCGCAGTAGCTTCCGCGGCTGGCATCCCGGCAGTGATCGCACCGTTTGGCGCCATCGCCAACACCAGCGGCACCGGCGCCCGTTTCAGACCGGCCTGTTGCAGAAACTCTCGATCCGCCTCGCTCCGCCGATCCAGATAAGTCACCCGTGCCGGAGGCGTGAGCTTGGCGGCTGTGGTTTCCAGTGCCACGCGCGCCGCGCGTACGGCATCGTCCTCCTCCTCGTGCACCAACACAAACAGATATTGTTGCGCGGTGGCCGCGCGTTGCCGGTCAGCTGCGAAACTTGTGGTTGGTTTCTCGCTCCCGCGAACGACCGGACTGGCCAATAGCAAACCCACGAGGGTCAGGACACCGGCCCAACGACGATGATGCAGTTTCATGATTTTGGTGATCTCCTTGTTGTAATTTCTCAAGCTCGGCCACCGGAACAGGCGCAACGGGGCAGGCGCTTGAGTAATTCTCGGACGGTTTGTTTGAACTGTTCCTTGTCCGGGAAGCTGATGGCTTCCTGCGGACAGGCGCTGGTGCATTTGTCGCAGAGCACCACGCAGTTGAGCGGATGCGCCACGGTCATCTTGTTGGCGGCTTCGTCGAGCGCGTACACGTCGTTCGGGCAGAAATCGCGGCAGTCGCCGCAGCCGATGCACCGCTCCGTATCAATCGTTGGTTGCCACTGCAACAAGTGGCGCGGAATACCAAGGTAAGTTTGAGTGGCCATGATCATTCCTCCTGTTCGGGTAGGGACGGATTGCCGGGTCGTCCCTGGCTGGTTGGGCGTTCACGCGGCGCGCCCGGCGGTCGCGCCCGACCGGTAAGATAGCGCTTATTCATTTGGCCAGCGCGGCTTTGATTTTCTCGAACACGGTGTCAGTGGTTTCCATCGCCATGCTGACCGGGATCCAATGCGCCGCGTCCATCGGCATACCGGCTTTTTGGAAACCGTCGCGCAGCAGTTTCTCCTGCCGTTTCTCCGCGCAAGCCGGGGTGATGAACAACATCTTGTCGGTCAACACGTGTTTCATCAGGCGTTCGCCATCCTCCTCGCAGAGGCGCGGGTGCAACGCGAGAAACTCGATCTGGCCGCCGAGTTCGAGACGCACCCGCTCGGTCAACGCCCAGAAATCAATCTTGGCCATGCTCGCGCACGCGCCACTGCACGTGCAAAAGAGCAAGGCTTTCGGTTTGGGACTTGTGGTTTCGTTCATGACTGGTCTCCTTTCGTTAATTTCTCACGGCCGGGACAAACAGCACCGGCACGGGCGCGTGCCGGGCAACTTGATGACTAACGCTGCCGAGGAACACTTCGGCGATGAAGCCGCGTCCCTGGCTGCCCATGACAATCTCGGACACCTCGCGTTCGCGGGCGACGCGCAGGATTTCCTGCACCGGTAAGCCGAAGGGCAATTCGATGTTGACGTCTTTTGCGCCGAGTTTCAGCAACGTGTCGCGATGGCGTTTGAGCCGTTCGGTGTCAATCCGGTTGAACTCCTCCAGCTTGTGTTTCAAATGCGGATCTATCTTGGCCCGGTCTTGCACGTGCAACAGCGTCACCCGTTGCGCGCCGGCTTTAACCATCGCCTCCAAGCAGTGAAAGGCATGTTCGGCGTTGTACGAAAAATCGGTGGGATACAGGATGTGCTTGCTGAAGTCCGCGCACCGGGCCTGACACTGCGGCAGTTTGTTCTCTTCGGTCACGCGCATCCGCATCACCAGCACCGGCAGTGTGGCCCGATGCAAAATCGCCAGCGCCACGCCGCCGATGAGGACTTCCCGGGCCAGCGTTGCGCCGTGCGAACCGACGGCGATCAGCGACGCCTTTCGCTCGGCGGCAATACGGTTGATTTCGACTTCAGGGATGCCGGCGGCGATTTCGACCGAGGTTTCAAACCCTTCAGCGCGCAGGACCGATTCTTGTTGCAACAGGCGCGGCTCGACGAACCGCGCCAGCTCATATTTCATCGTGTCCATGTACCGGAGTCCCAGCGCGTGGACGAGATGGACGCGCGTCGCGCCCAGCGGTTTCAACCCCGGCAAGCAGGCGATCACGCGATCCGACGCGGCCGATAAGTCTGTAGCGACTACGATTGTTGTGAACATGGTTGCTTTCCTCTCAGACGATTGCTCCATAAATCAGGCCGCTCATGGTGGCCATCACCACCACCAACAACACGTACACCACGGTTTTCTTCGTGCCCATGATGGTGCGCAACACCAGCATACTTTGCAGTGACAACGCCGGCCCCGCCAGCAACAGCGCCAACGCCGGGCCTTGCCCCATGCCGTTGCCAATCAGCCCTTGCAGAATCGGCACTTCGGTCAGCGTCGCAAAATACATGAACGCGCCGATCACTGACGCAAACAGGTTCGCCCCCAGCGAATTGCCACCCACCGCCCACGTGACCCATTCTGATGGAATCACGCCTTCCTTGCCCGGTCGTCCCAGAAAGAACCCCGCCGCCAGCACGCCGAATAACAGCAACGGCGTGATTTGTTTCGCAAATGTCCATGTGGCCGAAAACCATTCGCCCGTTTCACCCTCATTGGTGCTCGTGAAGACGGACAACCCGATCACCGCGACTACAAACGGAATCATCGGCGCTTCAGGAACAAGCAACGCCACTGTGACAGTCGGCACCGCGATGACTGACATCTGCCAAACCTTCATCCCGAACCACAGCACCAGCGCCACCGCCAGTGCCACCGCAAACGCCGATGTGATCAGCCATTTCGCCGCCCAAATGAAATGCCACAACCCGGTCGTCTGCTCTGGCTTCCCCCAGTTGGCGAACACCAACACGCCAATCATCGCAGCGAAATAAATCACGTTCTGCCACAACGGCCGTTTCACTTCCGGCTCCGGCAACTCCGCCGCCGCCGCCGCCTTGGCGAGTTCCTCCTTGCGGAAAATGAAATGCATCAACAACCCGATCACCACGCTGAACACCACCGCCCCCACCGCCCGCGCCACGCCCAGCTTCAACCCCAACACCCGCGCCGTCATCGTGATGGCCAACACATTGATCGCCGGCCCCGAATACAAAAACGCCGTCGCCGGTCCGAGGCCCGCCCCCATCCGGTAAATCCCCGCAAACAACGGCAAGACCGTGCACGAGCACACCGCCAGAATCGTTCCCGACACCGACGCTACTGCATACGCGAGCACCTTGTGCGCCTTCGCTCCGAGATACTTCATCACCGACGCCTGGCTCACAAACACGCCAATCGCCCCGGCAATGAAGAAGGCCGGTATCAGGCACAAGATCACGTGCTCGCGCGCGTACCACTTCACCAACTCGAACGCCTCCGTGACCGCATTGTCAAAACGCGGAATGCCCACCGGCAGGTAGAAACAGGCAAGAAACAGCCCGACAATCAGCGCCAGCGGTTTCCATTCCGTTCGCCAGTTCATTACGACTCTCCTTCGTTGGCAATGGCGACTTGGCCAATTCGCCAACACGTATCTAAACAAAACATCTTGAGCTCATTCACTTGGTTGCCTCTGCCAGTTCGCGCGCGCTGCATTCCAGCACCGACTCCACCGATTCAAACAGTTTCCCCAAGCACGGCACCCGCAGGCGGTAAAACACCATCGAACCACGCTTCTCATCGGCGACGATACCAGCTTGCTTCAGGACGCTAAGGTGTTTGGACACTGTGGACATATCGGCGCCGATCATCGTAGTGAGTTCACACACGCAGCGTTCCTGCCGAGCGAGTTCCTCAACAATGTACAGTCGGCTGGGATGGGCCATGGCTTTGAGCACTTGGGCCTTGATGTTGAGTTTCGCTAGTCGTTCGCGGTTCATGGCATGGCAATTTGGCGTAATCGCCAAATGCTGTCAATGGCTAATTTACGAAGGTGGAGCAAGGGGAATTATTTTGCCGGTGCGGACGGTGGGGGAGGACAGAAATGGTTGATGGCGGGTGTGGCCGACCGTTGGCTGGAGGCCAGGACCCAACCCACCAGCAGCCCGATCAAGTAGCCTTGCGGCAGAAACGCCGCGCACAGCGCCACCAGCAGAGCAATGAACAAGTCGCGTTGCGACGCGGCCACGTCGCGGAGAAACAGCAGCAACGTCAATCCCTCAAAAACGAGAACCACCGCCAAGACCGGTTGCGGAAACAACTTGACCACCTCCGTTGCCACACCGCTAAAAAACAGTCCGATGACGACGTACAACGTCCCGTATATCACCACCGACCCGCCCGTGCGCGCCCCAAACGTGTAATGCCCCGCCAGCCCACCGCAGCCGTGGCAGGTCGGGATGCCGCCGAAGAACGCATTCACCACGTTGACCAGCCCGTACGTCACTCCGATCTGTCGAACGCTTACCCCGCGTTCGGGAAACAGGTCACGCACGGTTTGCTGCGTGGTAATGACGGAGTTGGAGAGCGAGAGCGGCAACTGCGGCAAGGCCAGCACGACCAGCCCGATGAGAATCTGATTCCACTCCGGCGCACTCACCTTCGGCCACGCCAGCCCTACACCCGCCGCGATATGACCCGCGTCCACTTTGAACAGCAACGCGTAGCAGACGCCGAGCGCGATGACGAACAGCGCAGCCGGGAATCGCCGGTTGTTTCGCAGCAGGAGAACGATGACGAAACTCACCGCCGCCAACGCGTACCCCACCGTTCCATCCGCCGGTAGATAGATCTTGAGCGCGAGCGAACACAAGGACAGCCCAAGGCCAAACTGAATCCCCCGCACCACACACCGCGGAATCCGCGCCGCAAGCCACTCCAGCGCGCCGGTCACGCTCAACCCCAGCATGATCACCCCGATCGCCAGTCCCGCGCCATACATCACGCCCCCACTCAACTTCTGCGTAATCACCAGCACGGCCATCGCCTTCAACGGCTGCATCGGCATCGGCAATCCATACACCACGCCGGTCACGATCTGCATCAGCCCAAACATAATGAACACGGACGCGCTATCTGCCCCCGTTGCCAATAGGATGCCGAGAATCAGCGGCAGATCCGTCCCAATGTCGCCAAAACTGCCCGCCCACTCGTTACGATCAAACCGGAGCCGCCCGCTCACATCCCCACCCAGCGCGTCGTCTGATCGGCGTAGTGTTCCTTCTTCCAGACCGGCAACCGCTTCTTCAACTCATCAATCACATACCGGCACCCGGCGAATGCCGCATCCCGGTGCCCCGCCGTCACGCCCACCCACACCGCCATCTCGCCAATTGCCAACTGGCCCACCCGGTGCGCCACGCGTACACCGAGCACGCCGAACTTCGCCTTCGCCTCACCGGCAATCTTCTCCATCTCACTCGCGCACAACTTCGGTTCGGCTTCGTAAAACAACCCCGTCACCGGCCGTCCCTCATTCTCATTGCGCACCCACCCCTCAAAAATCACCAGCGCCCCCGCGGCCGGCTCCGTCAACGTCGCCCGCAGTTTCACTCCATCGAGAGGTCTTTCTGAAAGCTCAAACATGATTCAACCTCCCGCCACCGGCGGAATGAACGTCACCACATCGCCATCGCGCAGCGGTGCGTCCATCTTGACAAACGCATCATTCACCGCCGCCCGCAGATTTCCAGCCGGTATCGTGAACCCGTGCGCCTGCGTCAACTCCGCATACAACTCCGCCACCGTTGTTGCGTTCGTCTCGCGCGACTCCTCATCGCGTCGCGCCTGCTCGCGCAACATCGCAAAGTAATGGATGGTAATCTTCATGTGATGTTGGTAGGGCGCGACCGCCGGGCGCGCCGCTTCGGCGATGTTTCTCGGACGGCCCGGCGGTCCGTCCCTACCGCAGCGAGCACCGCCCGCGCCTCGTCGAATTCCTGTGGATGATTCACATTGTCCAACGCCCGACGGTCCGGCAACTCCAGCAGCGGCACATTGAGCGTGAGCAACGCCTTGCGTGGACACTGAAACTCCGTGAGTCTGCCGGCAATCGCCGGCTCATAAATCGCACACAACGGTTCCGGCAACCCATCATGCGCGCTCCGAAACGCCGTCGCCAACTGCGTCGCATCCCGTCGGGCGATAAGATGTCGCAACGTCGCCTCCGTCACAAACGGCAAATCACACGCCAACACCAACCACGCCTTATCCGAGTGTATATGAAATGCGGACAAAATACCGGTCATCGGTCCCGTGCTTTCGATCACGTCATGGATCGCCGGCAAATCAGCACTTTGTCCCTGCCGGCAGGACAGGAAAACTCTCGCACAACATTGGCTCAACATCTCAAACGCCACCACTGCCTGCGGTTTCCCAACATACTGCAACGCCGCCTTGTCGCGTCCCATCCGCGTGCTGCGTCCGCCGACAAGCACGAGCCCGTAAACCTCAGGCGCGGTAGTCACTCTTGCCTCCGGTCTTCTTCAACAACCGCACCTCGCGGATCACGATTCCCTGCGACACCGCCTTGCACATGTCATAGACCGTCAACGCCGCCACGCTCACCGCCGTCAACGCCTCCATCTCCACGCCTGTCTTGTCCGTCGTCCGCACCCGCGCCTCGATCACGATGCGCCTGCCGGCCGCCTTGACCGTCACCTCGCAGCTCTCCACCGGCAACGGATGACACAACGGAATCAACTCACTCGTCCGTTTCGCCGCCATCGTCCCGGCGACGACCGCCGTCTGAAAAATCGGACCTTTCGGCAAATGCAGTTCACCGCCGCGCAGCAGCCGCATCACCGTTGCCGGCACCTCGACGATCCCGCGCGCGATTGCCTCGCGCACTGTTGGTTGCTTTGCCGAAACGTCCACCATTTTGCTGAATTGTTGTTTTTTCATCGCCAGGCCCAATACCGGACGCGCCGAACATACCCGGCGCCTTCGGGAATCTCAACAAACCCGTCGCTCTTCGCCAAGTCCGCAAAATCCCCGCTCGTGTTCATCGTCACCGGCGCGCCATTGCATACCGGCTGAAACACCGTCAACGCCCCGCGCTTGATTGGTTTTGCCAAATCCAGTTCCACCGATGAGAACAAATACCGGTGCAAACAAACCAAACACGACACCGGATTCCCCGGCAATCCGAACACCAACTTCTTTCCACGCACCCCAAACCACAACGGCTTCCCCGGCCGTTGCCGGACCCGATGAAACACCTCGCGCACGCCGAGCTTCCGCAGCACTCCCGGCACAAAATCAAATCGCCCTTTCGACACCCCGCCCGTCAAGAGCACCACATCCGCCGCCAACGCCTTCCGCAATGTCGCCGCAATCTGCCGCTCATCATCTCGCGCGTGCAGCAACATCACGTCCCGGTATCCATGCAACCGCAACGACGCCGCCAGCGCGTGCGCGTTCGACCGGCGAATCTGGTGGGGCAGGGGGCGCTCGCCGACTTCGACGAGTTCGTCACCGGTGCTGACAATCGCAATCGTCGGTCGTTTCGCCACGCGCAAATGCGTTTTGCCGACCGAGGCCGCCACCGCGATAACCGGCCCGTCGAGAACTTTCCCTGCCGGCACGAGCAACGCACCTTTTCGCGCGTCACTGCCGGCACGATGAACAAATTGTCCTCGCTCCACATCCCCGGTAACCCGCGCCCAGCCGTCGCGCACTTCGATTTCCTCCACCGGTACCACGCAATCACATCCGACCGGCAACACCGCGCCCGTCATCACCTCGATGCAGCCAACCGGCCTCCGCCGTCGCAACGCTGCCTTGCCGGCGGCCTGAATGCCTTCGATGCAAAACTCCCGGCAACCGCGTTGCCACGTCGCAAACGACAGCGCGATGCCGTCCATCGTTACCCGGTCAAACGGCGGCATGGCGCGGTCGGCGCGGAGCGGCTCGCACAGCACTTCGCCGACAGCATCGGCGAGCGGGACGGTAACAGTCGGCGCGGGCTTCATCGCGCGACGGATCAACTGCTGGGCTTGAGTGACGGAGATGTTGGTGATTTTGCTCATGCGAGGCCGGCACTGTAGCCATAGTTGCCCACGGATGCACCGGTTTTTTTCCACGAATGCACACGAATCAGCACCATTGCGGCCCGGCGAATCGAAAGTGATTCGTGACCTTTCGTGTGGATTCGTGTCTGCCCAACGTTCCGTCTGCGATTCTTAAGCACCCCCGGCCAAACGATGATATATCGCCTGCCGATATATCATGGCTGGACAAGCGACTGTGGAGTCCGGGCTGGAGTGTTGCTTGGCCGAAGCGGACGACCGGAGACCTCATTTGACAGGCAGTAAGTTGCCGCTACAGTGTGCGCGAAATGAAAACTATGGGGATTGCATGACTCACATGATGATCGTGGTCGCATTGCTCGACGGTGTGCCGAATGACCAGCGGCAAGTGTCGTGAGACAAACAATCGCCAGCTTCGCATTACACCATCCATGACGCATCGTTGGCACATCATCCTGCTCACCAGCGCCCTAACCGTCACGGCGTTCGCAGAACCGTCCGACTGGTCGGCGTGGAGCCGGGTGGCGAAGTGGAATGGCTACGCGTCGGTCGTCACGGAACATCTGACGCAACGGGATAACGGCGTGAGCCGTGAAAACAGCCTGGAGTTGGCAGTGACGCACCTGCGATTCACGTTGGAACGACCGCCGCGACAACATCCCATCCAACTGGAATGGCCCATGACGCGCGGGCAGGTGGAGTACCAGTGGACGTTCCGCAAACACTGGTCAAACATCAATGGTGACTACGAGAAGGTCGCGAGCCAGGCGCACTATGCCGGTGGTCCCCGCGAGTCTCACGAAACATCGTTCACACTCTTCACCGACACCGGCCGCTGGGACTTCACCACCCCCGGCTTTGCGGCGGCGGAATACAAAATCACCGATGTGATCGAGAACAGACGCCACTCTGAACACGAGGCCTACACCATGGTCCACACTTGGGATCCCATTGAAAACGGTGTTTTTCGAGGCGTCGCGCCCAAGCGGATCGGTCCAATCGCCCATTCCCAAGTGCTCGACTTAAGCCACCCTGAACACAACGGCAAAGTCACGGCCGCCAAGACGCTCACCCTACATCTCTGGCCGGAGTTTGACGACGTTGAGGTCGAAGTCACCATTGAAGATTACGCGGATTGGCTGCCGCGCGGGAGTTTGGTGGGAACAGCCTCAGCCGGTAACTCGCTCGTCGCCCGCGCCGTGCTCAAGTCCAAGCCACCGGCCACCAAGTTGCCGGTGCGCGCGAAACTGTTTCGCTTCGAGTTGACCGACGTGACGCGCGAACCCGGTGTCGCCATGAACTGGCCGCTTGAGGCTGCCGACAACAGCCCGGACTTGCAGCTTGCCGGCGATTTCGGTGCGCGCTTGTCCAACGCGAACCTCACCGCAGAAGCGGATCCCAAACCCAACGCAGACGACCGGGACGAAGTGCGCGTGCGGATCGCGGCGCATGACTTTGGCGCGGCCGGTCAGTTGCGGGTCATCTGCGCGTTGACTGATGGCCGGGAAGTGGGCGGCTATCTGATGCACGACGGCCGCCGCCTCGCGCCGATTCCATTGCCGTACCGGCGCGATAGTTCCCGCATCGCGGAGAAGTGGCACCGCGAGTGGAAGGTGGCCGGCAGCGATGCCGCCGACGATGACGCCGCGCCAGCCGGCAACGGCGCGACGGGCGACGGGTTTTCCCACTACGAAGAATACCGGGGCTTCGTCGTGGGCGGGCTGCACAATCGCACCAATCCCGCCCGCAAGGATTTCTTCGTCCATAACGCCATTGGTCGGAAGGCGATTGCCGGTCTGGCGCATTTTGCGACAATCACAAAATTGACAACGCATTTTGAACTGCGCCGCAATGAACTGCCGGAGTCGCGGCGCATGAACCACAACCGGTCGGCCAAATCGCCGCGTTCCACGGCGGAATTTCAGCACGCCGTCGTGCTGGACGACAAAGCGGAGGGCGAGGCGTCGGAGACAGTCAGCACCGGCGCGGTGGCGCGGCCCAAGACGACGCAGCGCGTCAGCGTTCATCCGGTCCTGTTCATGCCGGGGCGCAAACCGCACGAGGCCGAATCGGCCATCGCGCATGAGTTGTTACATTCGATTGGCGTCAAAGAACACGGCGATGCTGATCGCGACGTGGTGTGGATTCGCCACGAGGGCGGCGAGCATCCCGGTGTTTGGCTGGAAGAACGTCCGGCCGGCTGGAGTGAATCGAAAGGCCGGATGGTGTACTCGGACAATCCCGGTGCGCGGATCCGGTTGATCAACTCCGCTGGGCTGGAAGTGCCCCCGGAAGGACTGGCCATGTTCGAGGAGCCGGTCATTCTGTATCTGGGCGAACATCAGGGCAAACATTCCGGTGTGGTGGACTGTGTGATCCGGTACGACTGCGCGAAGGCGTTTCGGGTGCCCGAGCGAGCGCGCGATCGGTTCTTGAAGGAGATCGAGCCGGTGGGGATGGGCTTGTGCGCTTCGGCGACCGGCACCGAGTTCAACGCGCCCGGACTGCCGCTGGTGCGGTATGGCAATGCCCAGCGCGGCAACTGCCAACAGCACTTTTGCGTGCGCGATGATGCGCCCGATCCCTGACGCAACCTCGCGCCCGGCGGTCGCGCCCTTCTATGTGGCCACCGGTTGCAAGCTCGATTTTGGACTTTCTTGTTTCTGCCATCCGTTCTCCTTTCCCCCTCCAGTCGTCAGTCGGTCTCTCGCGGGGCAACACCCACGGCGTCGCCACCACACCTTCTATCCGTGTCCCGGCTCCCGCCGAGATCACCTCATGCTGTTTGCGCGTTGCGCTGCGCCGACTCGTCTCACCGGCAAACTCATCTACACAATCGGTTGGTCCTTGCTCCCCGTTGACCCAGGGCGCGAACGGTC
>CALBCO010000016.1 GCA_937927265.1 uncultured Verrucomicrobiae bacterium
GGCAGCAACACCGCCGAGCACCGTGCGCCCGGTCAGCGTGGCCGGCTCGAACGCGGTGCTATTTACGTCCCAGGTGTAGTTCCACAATCGCGCAGCCGGCAACGCGCGAAACTCTTCCGCCGTCGGCAGCCGGTAGCCATCGGCAGCGGCATTGAGGTGGATGGTGGGACGGGTGCCGATGGCGGCCGGACTCGTCCGGTCTTTAACCATCCGTAAAACTTTGGCGAACGCGGCGTCCTCGTAATAGCAGGGCGTTTTGCCTTCGTATTCGGAGAGCGCGTTGCACCAAAGCGCGGCGTCCTGCCAGGTGATGCCCGTGACCGGCTCGGCGCTGCTGTGCGGGTCGCTGTCGGCGAGCGCGCGGCCGGGGGTGCCGTCCTGAGCGAACACATAGCCGGGATGCAGGCAGTACTGATTACGAGTCGCCCAGTTGTAGATTTTGATCCATTGGGCGTAGGTCACTTCGTTCGTGGCGGCATACAGGCCCGCCCGGTCCTCGCCGCCCATCACCTTGGTCATCGGCAAGTGCCAACTCGCGCGCCATGGCCGCCGCACGACAGCGTCCATCCCGAAGCTGTACCACTTCAGCCACAACGCCGCGATTTCCTTGGTCGGTTTGGCGATCATCCAGCCGGCCGCGCGGACATCCGTGAATGTGTGCGGCTCATACACGGCGGCGCGTTTGTCCCATGCAAAATCCCACGGGCCGCGCGGATGGTACTTGGCCCACCGGACCTTGGTCGGACTGACTTCGTACAGCGTCCACGGCTTGGGACGAAAATCGGTCTCCGCGATGTAGAACTGCTCGCCGTCTTGGACGAGCAGATGAACATCCTCCCAGCCGCGCCAGAGTTCGCGGGGGACGACGTTGGTGCGGGACAAGGCGTAGGTGTCTTTGAACTCGGTGACCGGGTACGTGCGCGACAGAAACACAGCCACCCGGCTGTTCTCGTCGAAGGTCACCGGGTATTGATTGCCGCCGTTGAGGAAATCCTCCTTCTTCCAGAGCCAAACGCCAAATGCTCGCATGTGGTTGTTGGTGGACTTCAAGCCGAACCCCATGTAATTCAAATCATCGAACCCGTCGTGGTCCACGTTGATCCCGCCTTCGGTCCAGTGGTGTTGGGCACCGGGGCTGTCATAGACCAATGTCATCATCCCGCCGTAAAACCGGGTGTTGTTGCCGCGAGTGTGATAGACCTCCGACTCCAAACTCAACGGCATCGTGAGGCTGAACGGATGCCCAATCCGCCACCGGCCCGCGCCCAGGTCTTCCGTCTGCAACTCCCCGCCCGCCACGCCCTGCCGGTAGGACGGGATGCCCCGGCTATGCCAACACAGATCATCGCCGAAGTCCACCACCGGACAATTCTGCGCCGCGCCCGTCGCCGCGCCGACGCCAAACCCAACCACCATCAACCATCGCGTCATGGATTCACCACCATCATTCCAACGCATACAGATTACCATCATCAGAGCCGATGTACACCACCCCGTTGACCGGCCATGGCGCGGAAACAATCCGGTCACCCGTCCTGAACTTGCCGAGTTCCTGGCCGGTCAACGCATCCACGGCGTACAGATAACCATCGCGACTGCCGAAATACACGACATTGCCGGCAATGGTCGGCGAGGATTGAATCGGGCCGGCGGCGGCGAAACTCCAGCCGCGTTCGCCTTTGTCAGTGCTGAATGTGTGCAGCTTGCCGTCGTTGCACCCGACGTACACCCGCCCATGCGCCACGGCCGGTGAGCCGAGGATTTCGTAACCGGGTTCACCGCCGTTATTGATGAGCACCTGGTCCGGCCACGTGTACGTCATCCACAATTGTTTGCCGGTCGCGGCGTCGTGGGCGTTGACGCTGCAGGCCATCGCGCCGGCGAAATACACCACGTCGCCGACCTTGACCATCGAGCCAAACTGCCGGTCCTGATGGCCGGGAATCTTTGACCACCGCCGCTTGCCGGTGGCGAGGTCGTAGGCCGCAAAATCGAGGGCCGTTGTTGCCGGCCAACACCGTCTGGCCATCCACGCAAATCGCTGCGTACCCTTGCGGGCCGCTGGCGGCTTCCCAAACCTTTTGGCCGGTTTGGGCGTCCAGCCCCATCACGGGGCGACCGGTCATCGTGGCCACTTCACTGCCGCCACTGGCGCCGGCGCCGATGAACACCACGCCGCTGACGACCGCCGGCGTGCCGCAGGGTTTGTCTTGGCCGAGTGTCGTCTGCCATTTCACCGTGCCGGTCTTGGCATCCACCGCATACATGACGTCGCTCTCGCTTGCGATGAACACCACGCCGACTCCCGACACCACATCCCACGCGGGCGAATCGCCCGCGCAAAGTTCGCTGACGTTGCCCTGCATGTCGTATAACCCAAATTCACTCGGCGGTTTTTGGCCGACCGGATGCGTTGTGCCGTCGGCGTTGTCGAACAACCACCCGCGCGCCAACGCGGCGTGTGGGGCGCGGTTGGCGCCGCCGGCCGCGGCATGTTCCTCGACAGTCGGCAGCCGGCACCCATCGGCGTCGGCCTGCGCGTGAATCTTGCCGACCGCCAACATCCGGTCTTTGGGCAACAACCCCGCCGCCTGGTCGCGGTCGGTCTCGAAGAACAACTGCATCAACGGCCGGTAGATAAAGGCTGTCTTGTACACTTTCGCGCACGCTTCGTCCTCGTGATCCACCGGCAGCCGGCCTTCGATTTCCGAGAGCGCGTTACACCACACGGCGGCGTCGTAATAGGTGATGTCGGTGACCGGCTTGTCGGGCGAATGTGACCGGGGCGCGCCCCAGTAATCTATTGAACCCATGTCGCCACCGCGGTCAAAGATGTACCCGCGCGGGTCGCGGACAAACGTGTTGCTGCGGGCGAGCCGAAACACGCGTTTCCACAGATCGGAGGAGACTGGCGTGGCCGGCAGCGGTGGATCGGGCGGACGATGCACCACGGCGTCCACCTCGAAGGCGTACCACTTGTAGCCGAAATATGACGGCATGAATCGGTCCTTGAACACGTACACACCGACACCCCGCACGTCTTGGAAATCGTGCTTCTCGAACCGCGCCTTCGTCACATCAAACCAGATGTCGTGCGGCGCTTGGGGGTGGTACTTGGCCCAGCGCGTGTTGGCCGGGCAGAGAATGTGTTGTTTGCCATCGCCGGTGCCGCGTTGCTGGCCCGCGCCCTGAAAGACTTGCTCGGAGAGATAAAATTGTTCGCCATCCTGAATCACAAATCGCACGCCGTCCACACCCATGAAATAACGTTGGAGATACAGCGCCAGCGCGCTCTGGCTGTCAAAGCTGACCCGGTGCCGGTCGCCGCCGTTGAGGAAATCTTCCTTCTTCCAAATCCACACCGCGCCGAGCCGGTCGGGCGAATTGATCTCGTAGCTCTCGTGAAACAACGCCCAGTTGTCGCGCGGCAGATACAGCGGGCCATCGTGCTCGTGGTTGACGCCGTCCTCGCTGAAGCCGGTGTCGCGACGGTCGGCCTGATACAAGGCCGCGCCGCCATGGAATCGCGGCGAGCCGGCCAACGAATCGTACCAGGGCGCGTCCGGGCTGAACGGCCGGGTGAGACTGAATTCGTGATACGCCACCACATCGTCGTCCGTCTGGCCATCGCCATCCACGTCCACGGTCAAATCCAACTCGACCCGGTTGCCGATGTTGGACAACCCGGTCGCCTCGTCCTTGACCAAGCCCCAGCGGTGGACATGGAACTGATGATTCGGCCGCCCATCGCCATCGCGCAGGTAATCATGCCCGTGATCCACGATGCGCGCGCGGACCGTCTCGCCCTGCACCAGCGCCACGGCCCCCCACCCGGTCATTCCCACCAGCACACTGCCCCACATGATTTGGTTCATATTTCCTTTCTGTGACGAACCCGCGCGGCGCGGTCTTTGTGGCGCGACATTTGCGGCCCGACTCACGGCGTGGCGCTCCACCGGTAAAACTGGCGGGTCAGGCCGGTTACCATGTCAGTGTACACATTGGCCGGAGGCACGGCGATGATATTCGTGGCGACCAGCCCAAATCCCGCAGCCGACAGGGCTGGTTCGTGGGTGCCGGAAGGAAAGCGGTGCTAACGCACCGCACTCCAAGACGCTG
>CALBCO010000017.1 GCA_937927265.1 uncultured Verrucomicrobiae bacterium
GCAGCCGGGGCGGTGCCGGCGATTCGGCTGGCGGCGCGGTTGTTGCGGCGGGCGGGACGGTTGGCAGTGGTGGGGTTGACCGGCCGGCCGGAGGTGCCGGTGGATTGGGATGGGATGGTGAGCAAGGCGTTGCGAGTGGAGTTTTCGTACAGCTCACGGCGGCGGAATTGGGATTTGGCAATGAACTATCTCGCCCGCGGCGCGGTACAGACGTTGCCGCTGGTGACGGGACGGGCAATGTTGGCCGACTGGGAAACGGTGTTCAGGACGATGGAACGCGGCGAGACGATTCGGACCGTGTTCGAATGGGAGGAGGCAAAATGAAATTGCAACAGATCCGATGGCGGACGGCGGCGGGAACGATCACCCTGCTGCCGAGTCGGGGCCGGGTATTGCAGGTGAACGTGGGCGGCGTGGAGGCGTATTGGGTGAATCCGCGTTGGACGGGCGATTGGAACGTGGGCGGCGACCGGCTGTGGTTGTCGCCCGAAGCGGATTTCAATTGGCCAACCCGCCACGTGGATTTTTCCAAGTACGTTGTGCCGGCAGCAGTGGATCCGGGGCGGTGGGAATTGGAACGACACGAGCGAGGTTTTTGTCAGGTGCGACAGCAGGTGACAGTTCCGCACATGCACAAGGCGGTAAAGGTGCGGGGAGAACTGAGGCGGTCGTTCACAATGGTGGAGCTGCCGGACGCGCCGGGGTTGATGGCCTATCGGACCGACAACGAATTACAGCTTGTGGATGGGCCGGTGGGGCAGGGGGTGGGGTTGTGGTCGTTGCTCCAAGTGCCCAAGGGGGGCGAGATGATCATCGGATGTCGGCGGAAGGGGATGTTCCGCACGCATTTTGGGACGGTGCCGGCCAGACTGCGCCAAATCCGCAAAGGCGAGGTGCGGTTGCGAATCACCGGCGATCATCAATACAAGATTGGCGTCCCGAACGACATTCCGACCGGGCGGATGGTTTATGCGCGGCCCGTGGGGGAGAAATATTTGGTGATTGCGCGGCAGTTTTTCCCGCAACCCTGGCGGGCGTATTGCGATGCGCCGCTGTCAGCTCGCGGGACGCCTGGCGACGCGGTGCAGGTGTACAACGACAGCGGTGCGTTGGGCGGGTTTGGCGAGATGGAATTCCACTCGCCGGCGTTGGTGGTCGGACGCGGCGCGGATCGGTTGCTGGATTCGTATCTGACAATGGTCGGTTTCGTGGCGGCGCGCGAGTGGCCACGTTGGCTGCGGCGTTGGCTGGCCGGTCAATAATCAGACGATCGTCCGCTGATGGATCGAGAAGGCGAAACAGACGAAGAGCAGATGTTGAGCGAGACACAGGCGGCGCAACGATTGGCAGCCGAGTTGCCGGGGGCAGTCGGCGATGCCCGGCGGATCTTATTGATCGTGCCGGATGCCACGCGCACGGCCCCGGTCGCGATGCTCGTGCCGCTCCTACTGCGGGTGCTCCGCGAGGCAGGTTGCCAAGTGAACATTATCGTGGCGTTGGGCACGCATCAGCCCATGCCGCGACCGGTATTATTGCAACACCTCGGATTGGATGAAACAACGGCAACCGGGGTGCAGATTTGGAATCATCAGTGGGATGACCCGGCGCAGTTGGTGACGGTGGGCGAGATACCGGCGTCGCGAATCGCGGAGTTGACGGACGGGTTGATGGCCGAAACGGTGCCGTTGACGTTGAATCGGCGCATCCTGGAGCATGACCGGCTGCTGATTCTGGGGCCGGTCTTCCCGCATGAGGTGGCCGGGTTTTCCGGCGGGGCGAAGTATTTGTTCCCGGGGATTTCGGGGCCGGAGATGGTGGATTTCACGCATTGGCTTGCCGGGGTGATCACCAACCTGAAAATCATCGGTCGGGCGGACAACCCGGTGCGGGCGATTTTGCACGAAGGCGCGGCGCGTGTGCCCGTGCCGGTCAGCGCGGTGTCGTTAGTGGTGGATCACGGCGCGTTGGCGCATCTAGCCATTGGACCGTTAACGGAATCCTGGCGGTCGGCAGTTGCGGAGTCAGCCCGACGTCATGTGCGGCACACGGGACGGCAATATCAACGAGTGCTGTCGTGTGCGCCAGTGATGTACGAGGATTTGTGGACGGGTGGGAAGTGTATGTACAAGCTGGAACCGGTTGTGGCTGACGGGGGGGAACTGATCATTTATGCGCCGCATGTTACAGAGACTTCGCAAACGCATGGCCGAGTGATCGAACGAATTGGTTATCACGTGCGGGATTATTTTTTGCAGCAGATGGACCGCTTCGCGGGCGTGTCGCGGGCGGTGATGGGTTATTGCACGCTGGTTAAAGGTGCGGGCACGTTTGTCAACGGCGTTGAGACGCCGCAGATTCGGGTTTCGTTTGCAAGCGGAATCAGCCGGGCGACTTGCGAACGGCTGAACATCGGATACGTGGACCCGGCCACGATCCGAGTGGAGGACTGGAAAAACCGGGAACACGAGGGCGTGTTGTGCGTCCCCAAAGCAGGAGAGGTGCTGTATCTGCCATGAAAGCCATCCGATATCACGGACCAAAAGATTGTCGGTACGAGGAAGTGCCAGACCCCAAGCCAGGCCCGGACGATGTGGTGATCCGGGTACGGGCGGCCGGGATTTGCGCCACGGACATCGAGGTGTACGACGGTGTGATGTTTTATTTTACGGAGAACATGACGCGCGTGCCGATTATTCCCGGCCATGAATGGGCCGGGGATGTGGTCGAGGTGGGCAAGAACGTGGGCGGGTTCAAAGTCGGCGACAAGGTGACGGGGGAATGTTCCGTGGGTTGCCGGCAATGCGATTACTGCAAACGCGGCTGGTACAACCAATGCCCGCATCGCACGGAGACCGGGTTGCTCAATCGCGACGGCGGGTTTGCCGAGTATATCGTGATGCCCCGGTTCAACTGCTACAAGTGCAACGGCATGACTTACGAAGCCGCCGCAACCATCGAACCGACTGGCATCGCGTTGTATCCGACCAAGGTGGCCGGCGTGTGCGCGCAGGACAACGTCGCGGTGATCGGTGATGGGCCGATCGGGTTGTACATGGTGCAAACGGCGAAAGCGTACGGAGCGCGGCAGGTGGTTTTGATCGGCAGCCGCGAGGAACGGTTGGCCGTCGGCCGGCAACTCGGTGCGGACCAAGCGTTGCGCTATCGGGACGCCGACGTGGTTAAGCAAGTGCGCGACGCGACCGGTGGGCACGGTGTGGACGTGGTGTTGGAGGGCGTGGGTAAACCCAGCGTGTGGCCGATCATTGCCGGCATCATCGCCCCGCGCGGACGGGTGATGATGACCGGGTTGTTTGCCGGCAAGACCTGCGACGTGTTGTTCGATCCGTTGGTGGTCAACAACGTCACGATCCACGGCACGGTGGGCGGGCCGAATTGCTGGGCGGAGTGCATTGACCTGCATGAACGCGGGTTGGTGAAAGCGTCGCCGATTGTGACGCATCGGTTGCCGTTGGCGGAGTTCGAGAAGGGCGTGGAAATGTCGCGCCAGCGCACCGACGGGGCAATCAAGGTGATGTTGCTGCCATGAACTGGCCCCTGTTTCCTGATTTGGCCGGCAAAGTGGCCGTCGTCACGGGCGGGGGCGGCGCGATCTGCGGGGCAATCGCGCACGGGTTGGCAGCCAACGGCGTGCGCGTGGCAATCTGGGATTTGTCGGAAGACGCCGCGCGCCGGCAGGCGGCCGCCATTGGCGGCAATGCGGTGGCAGTGCGGTGTGACGTGTTGGACCGCAACGACATCGCCCGCGCAGTGGACGCGACCGTGGCGGCGGGCGGAACGATTGACATCTTGATCAACGGCGCCGGTGGCAGCCGCAAAGAAGCAACAACGGCGGCGGACTTGCCATTCTTCGATATTGAACGGGAGCAATTGCGGCGGACGGTGGCGTTGAACTACGAGAGCGCGGTGTTGCCGTCGCAAGCGGTGGGGCGCGTGTTTGCGGAGAAAAAACGAGGCGTAATTCTGAACATTGCTTCCATTGCCGGGTTGCGCCCATTGACGCGGGCAGTGGCATATTCGAATGGCAAAGCGGCGTTGGTGAGTTTCACGCAATGGCTCGCCGTGCATTTCGCCCGCGAGTATTCGTCAAAGATCCGCGTCAACGCTCTCGCGCCTGGCTTTGTGTTGACGGAGCAGAACCGGTTTTTGCTGGTGGACGAGCAGACCGGCCAACCGACGGCGCGCGGTCGGCAGATCATTGCCACCGTACCACAAGCCCGGTATGGCGACCCCAGCGAGATGGTGGGGGCAGCGTTGTGGCTGGTCTCCGACAGCGCGTCATTCGTGACCGGGGCGGTCATTCCTGTGGACGGTGGGCTGACCGCGTTTAGCGGTGTGTGAGACGAATCCTTTGCGCGAATGAGTCTCTTCGCCTTGTCGCGGCGCCGGCAGCGGTTGCGTTAGCCAATGCAGAATCGCGCTCTACGGTCGCGCCTTTATTCTCCATCCTTTCAGCCTGCGCCTTACGGCTTCGGCCTGATGGTTCGACTACGGATGGTCTCATCGCCTCCGACGGGCAACTTTCGACCCGCTAGACCCAGCGACTGCGAATACACAAGGGGCGGCTGTCCCTGTCGTCGGAAAGAACGGGATCGGAGTAGATGACATGGTGATGGTCGGGTGAGCGGGGAGTGCGCTACACCCGACCTATGAACACTACATCGAACAATTCCCAAAGCCGAGGGGAACAGGTCTCGGCTCCGAAGGCAAACCAAATCAAGCTCGGCCTGGATGTTCACGCCGACTCCATTGTGGTCGTCCGCCAACTCGCCGGACAGAACCCGCAACCGCCCCAG
>CALBCO010000018.1 GCA_937927265.1 uncultured Verrucomicrobiae bacterium
GTAGTAATTGCCATCGGGCGCAGCCAAAACTTTGATGTCGCGGTGACGCTCACCGGGCAACAACGGCCTCATCCACGGCCATGGCCCGCGCTCCGTAAAAACACAGAGCGGTTTCAGGGGATGACTCTCAAAGTCATGAAAACCGAAATACACATTGAATCGCTCCGGCCCGGTCCATTCCAGCGGCAGGAACGCCGGCCGGTCGCGAAAAATTGCCCGCTCGTCGTTGCCGAAGAACGTCGCATACAGCGTGTCGTCATCCTTGGCTTTGTCCACTTCCTCTTTCGGCTGGGCAAGACGGGAAACAGTTCCAAGAAAATACGCCTGCTGCGGATAATAATACTTCGGCACGGCAGAGCTGCGCGGTCCACGAAAAACAGTGATCCCTCCTCCGTGCGGCACCATCAGCGTGCGTTGGTCATAGGGGCCATAGACGTTTGTCGCCATCGCCACAAACGTGTCATCGCACGAGGCGTTCATCCGATTGGTCCGCTCCGCCGCCGTCAGGTAATACCGCCCGCGGTTCTTGAACATAAACACCCCGTGATCGCCCACTTGCAATGGGAAGTCCAAGCGCGTCTTGCCCGTCCACTCCGCCTGCGTCTGTGGTTGCGGCTGCAACAGGCGCGGACGCTCCACGATGGCTGTGAGGTCGTCATTCATCTTGGCGATCCAACCGCCGCCAAACAGCCAATAGACCGCATCGTCGCCGCCGAATTCATCTTTTGCATCCCAAAACATCGAAGCATCGCCGTAGCGCAAGGTGATCTGCGCATGCGGTAGATAGGGCCCTTCCGGCTTGCCACTCTCGCTCTTGAGCAGGCCCGTGCCTTGATCGTTAATCGAAAAGCTGATGTACCAGTTGCCTTTGATGTAGTGCAATTCCGGCGCCTTGAACCCCCAACATACCGGACTGTCGGCGCGGGAAGGGTCTTTATGAGACTGCCGGGTCATCCAATTGTGCTTGTTCCATTCGCCGCGGGGATGCTCCAAATCATAGGCCACGCAAAGTTCCGTCCACGTCTTGAGGTCTTTGGACTGCCAGAGCTTGATTTGCCGACCGTTATCAAAGTCCAGTTCACCTGATGGCCCGCGTCCTTGCAGCGTGCCGGTCAGATAATACGTCCCATCTGGCCCGCGGGTGATGGCCGTATCCCGCATCGGCACATCCACGATGGGTGTGGGCACCACGCTGGGCCAGTCGCGGTCGTTGGCATGGACAGAGGTCATACTGGCCAGAACCAATACCGCGCAAAAGAATGAGAGAGTCCGTTGAGTATTCATCGGGAATTTCCTTTCACGTTGATGATGATGTCGCCATTCATTTCTCTAATATCCAGTGGGACAAATCCCAAACTGCAGAAAAACGGCGCAGTGCTGTCACTGCAAAACACCGATGCCTGAAACTGGCCTGTCTTGTCCTGGAACACGCTGCAGGTACCGCCGTGCGGCACGGCCAAACGCGGTGGCCCATACGGCCCGCGAATATGATCACTGACGCTGTACATCCAGTCGTAAGTGCCGTAGCGGTCAAAGCCATAAGAACAACCCCCTTGCGATGATGCGGCTTGCTGCTGGTCTTTGTCTTCGCCCCACCAGTCAGACTGGAATAACACATATTTGCCCGCGAACTTCAGAATCCACGACCCTTCGAAACCCTGCTGATGATCATTCAAATACGTGACATCCCGCAGTTCACCCGCGAACCCGCTCAAATCCGCGTTGAGCGGCGCGAGGCGAGTCGGGCCGAAACAAAAATAAATCCACACCTGGCCATCCTCATCACGGAATAAATGTGGTGCGCCATCCTTGAAAACAAACCCCGTTTCTTCATACGGACCTTCTGGGCCGCCGCTGACGCTGCGCAGAATACCTGTTTGCGACAGTGGCCACGTCATGAACGGAATGTAAAACGTGCCGTTGTGCTCGAACGGTTGTGCACCCCATTGCCGACATTCTGGGGCGTCCAAGTGCTTGTGGTGGGCCAATTTTGCCGCCCACTGGCTGTGCGTCACCCGCCAAAGAAACGGGTCGCCCTGCGGCGACAACACTGGTTCCCATCGCTGAAGGTCGGGCGAACGCCATAAGCGCACGCCGGCAATCCCGTTGGCATCTTTGCGGTGGGTGCCAGCCACGTAGTAGTTCCCATCGGAAGCCAGCAACACCTGCGGGTCGCGAATTTCGATGGGTTGCCCATTGGACGCATCCAAGACCGGTTTCAGCGTGCTCACCGGCCCCGCCTCCGTCACGCACCACAAGCGTCGGTAGGGCCTCTCTAACGTTCGATCCCAAAACAACGGCACAATCGTCGCCCGGTTTGGGCAACGCGCAAAACGATCTTCCGGATGCCCGGCGCAAGCGGCGTTCCAGCGTCCCTCTTCATCCGCAAACAAACATGCTATGCCGCCATGCGGCACGAGCAATCGCCGGCGGCTGTACGGCCCCATCAAGGCATCAGCCACGGCGCAGAATGTGTCGTGACACGGATTGCCGCCAAGACGCGGATTGACGTCCTCGGCCACCAAGACGTACTTCCCATGGATGCGGTAGAGGCTTGCCCCGCGTTGGCCACACGTCAGCGGGTAATCGCCGATCGGACTCTCTGCTTCGACCCGCAACAATTGCGGCGGCCCGGCCAGTGCCGCCAAATCTTCATCCATCGGCGCGATCCAGCCTTCGTCCCAAACAGCGTACACCCGCCCGTCCACATCCTCGAACAACGCCGGCGTTCCGCTACGGGTGGTCAGCCGGGTCGTCTTTTTGCGTGGCGGCGCGTCCGACTCGTTGTACAAATCTTCCGGTCGCCGGCCGGCCACCAAGCCGGCATGTTCATATGGCCCCTCAGATTTGCCGGTTAGGCTGCGCAAAATGGCTGAACCTTGTTCACAGAGCGAAAAGGTCAACCAGTAAGTCCCCTTCAGATAATGCAGCCGTGGCATCCGGATGCCACGAGCAACTCCCTGACCGTCAAACCGCGACCAGCGCGTCCAGGCATTGGCGACGCGCTGAGGCCAGCGACTGGTTTCGGGATCGCCAATGTCCCACACTGTGCCGAGCGACTGCCACTGCACACAATCGGATGACCGCCACAGCCGGATGCGGAGTTGATTTCGAAAATCCGGACTACCGTTCGTCGCGACGACAGCCTCGGTCCCGCACAGCAGGTACTCGCCCGTCGGCGCGCGGCAAATCCACGGATCGCGCAACGGTTCATCCAACAATGGGCGGACCTCACATTTCACCCAGGGTTCGAGTTCGAGTCCGTCCGGCGTGGCCAATGCATCGGGAGCAAATCCCAACTGCCGCGCCACCGCGAAAGGCGGGAGTTTTTCCCACGCGACAAACCGCTCCCAGGCTGCCGGATCGCGCGGCGCGGTTTTGTCTTCATTCACGCCGTAGCATTCTTTGGCCACGCTGAAGACGACTTCGGCTAATGAGTGTTTGACATCCATGATTTGATTTTCTCCTTAGCCAGCATAGAGCTGGATTCATTGTATCACCGGATAAACAGCGACCAGATGGTCATATCCCCCCTATTCCATCTCCAACAGGTAATGGAATGTCTTGGTCTGTCGGCCATCGAGGGTAAAACGAACGCCTGCCTTCGTCACGGTGAACGGCACTGTCTGCAAGGGCGTCGTGCGGCTACCGCCGTGATCGAGTGCAATAATCCGCTTCGGCTTCCGACCTCGCCACGTCACCTCCACCACGACCGGCTCTACCAACAACTTGCCGCGTTCCTCCGGACTGGCGCTCCAAACGGGCAAGTGCATCTCCGATGTGGCGAGTTCGTCGAGGACTGTGGTGCTGTTGACCCCGCGGGCAATCGTGCTGACCAACACCGACTTGGCTTTGATCAAAGTGCCGTCGCGCCCGTTGGCCGTGAAATAGACCGACGCAAACGGCGTCTTCACGGTGAGTGTCGCATGCTTGAATTCGACCGGTTGGCCACCCGTGAATCCGACCACCCCGAGACTGCCGGGCGTATCGAAGGTGATGTAACCGCCGCCGCCATAATGCCATTGGAGTTGACCGGTCGTGGACCGCACCAGTTGTCGGACCGGGTCAATATAGGGCGCGCTGGTATCGGTGACCGGCTTCTCCACCGGGCCGTCCACAAACTCCATCACCACGCGCCCCACCGCGAGCGCAGCCGAGGGGATGGCGGCGTTGAAACTCTTCTGGTTGGCACCGCCCAGCAAGCTGAACTGCTCCGTGAACCCCACATCGCCAGTCTCTTTCAACGCGGGTATGCTGACACGCCGATTGCCGACCAATGCGCCCTGTCGCAGATCCTGTCGGCGGACAATCCGGGCCAGTGCCGGATATTGC
>CALBCO010000019.1 GCA_937927265.1 uncultured Verrucomicrobiae bacterium
ACCGTGCAGGCGGCCGGCACGGCGGTGGATTGGGCGATGAAATTATTTGGCGAAACCGATTTTGGCCGGCTGGCCGAAGCTGTCGGCGCGGTCGCGCCCGGCAGTGATGGGCTGATTTTCCTCCCGTACCTCGAAGGCGAACGCTCGCCCATTTTCGACGCCCACGCGCGCGGCGTGTTTTTCGGCATCGCGCCGGCGCATGGCCGGGCGCATTTTCTGCGGGCGACGCTCGAGGGCGTGTCGTTCGCGTTGCGCAGCGTGCTCGAAGTCTTTCGCGAGACGTTCCCCGCCGGGGCGGTGCGGTTGATTGGCGGCGGGGCGCGGTTGGCGTTGTGGCGGCAACTCCTGGCCGACGTGTGGAACACCGAAGTGCAGTTGTTGTCCGCGCCGCCCGAGGACGCAACGAGTCTCGGTGCCGCCTTGGCGGCCGGTGTGGGCGTGGGTTTGTTTCCGACACTGACCGAGGCGGTGCGCAGCATCCAAGTCACCGACCGTTACCAGCCCGTTGTGGCAAACGCCAATCGCTACCAGGAAATCTTTCCGCTCTATGCGGCGTTGTATCCGGCCTTGCAATCGGCCTACGCCTGGTGCGCGAAACCTTCCGCAACGAGCTGACGGGTTAGCGCTGCGGCGTGGCTCGCAAGAGCGTCCGCGCGGCGGTACCGACTGCGCCGGTTACCGTGAATGGGCGAAGGGTAGTCTTGTCTACTGCCGCAAGCCGTGTAGGATGCTGTCTCGTTATGAGCTTAGCCACCCCCCGCCAGAAAATCTTGATGCTGCCAGTCATTCGCGGAATCTACGACCCCAGCCTGACTCAATCCGTCAAAGCGGCCATGCGCGCGGCCGTCGCGGACTTGAAACTCGACGCCATTTTCCCGCCCGCCGACGAGGTGATCCGCTCCGACGCGGATGTGCGGCGGTATTACGAGACGTGGCGCGGGGAGTTGTGGAACATTCGCGCGTTGATCGTATTCAGCGGCGATTTCACGGCCGAACGCGCCATTCAGGACACGGTACGACTGTTGCCGACCGATGTGCCGATGTTTCTGATGGTCAACAACGACAAACCAGCCGAGATGGGCCAACGGACGGTCGGCGATTCGCTCTGCGGCGTGTTGGCGGCCCATCACAATTTGCGGTTGCTCGGCCGGCGGTTGGTGCGCTCGTGCGCGATCAATATGCACGACCCGGCAACGCTGCAGGGTTTTCTCCGCCAATACGCAACCATCGCGGCGGGGATCGAATCGTTACGCAATATGCGGATCGGGTTGTTCGGGGTGAATCCGGATCCGTTTGCGACGACATTCAGCAACCAAGCCAAGCTCTTTGAGTTGGGATTTTCGCTGCACACCTATGAATTGTTGCAGATGTGGGCGGATACGATGCTGGCGCCGTTGGCTGAGGACGACGCGGCAACGTACTGCGGCCCGTTCGGCGAAGTGCGGTTCTGGCGGCCGATCCGCAAGAGTGATCCGCGTGTGGCGGCAGCCAAAAAACTTGCAGCGGAAACTTTTGCGACGTTGCCGGCGGATGCGGCGAAATTGGAGACGACGGCGCGGTGCCTCGCGTGGTTGCAGGAAACCTATGCGCAGGACCGACTCGACACGGGGGCGATTCATTGCTGGTCGGAGTTTGGACGGTGTTTTGGGATATCGCCGTGCGGGTTTGCAATGTTGTCAAACTGGGCGATGCGCCGGCCGTTGGCGTGCGAGGTGGACATTGGCCACGCGATCATGATGAAACTGGCGGCCGACTTGACTGGTGAGGCCGGGGTGATCCTCGACGTGAACAACAACGGCTGGGAACCGCGCGTGTTCAACGTCTTCCACTGCTCGCAGACGCCCGCGAACTGGATTGCCGGCCCGGCGAAATTGAACAACTACGGCGGCGTCGAAGGCGTGATGGCCGCCGTCCCGTTCACGGCAATCAGCGCGGCGACCTCGAGCGACGCCTTTCACGCCACGGTGTTTCAGGGCCAGTTTTTGCCTGACCATCCGGGCCGCCGCGGCGTAAGCGGCTGGGCGTTTGTGCCGAACTTTCCCGAAGTGCTGAAACAGATTCAGGCAACCGGCATTCATCATTTTGTCGCGCTGAAGGGGCATCTCGGCGCGGATGTGGCAGAGGTGTTGAGGTTCCGCGGTTTGACGGTGCGGGATTTGTCGGTACCGGTCGGGAGCGTGGAGGAAATTCGGAGAGAAGTGCCGAAACTCGAACAAGTGGGCGCGGGTTGCTGCCCGGTCTTCGCCCAATAACTGGGAGTGCGGCGACGAGCCGCAGCGGTTCGGAGGACGATGAAAGCCGTTGCTGTTTTGGAACAAAACAAAGTGGCCGTGGTGGAGTTGCCGATGCCGACGCTTCGCCCGTACGAGTGTCTGGTCAAAATGCGGGCCTCGGGGTTCTGCAACAACACCGACCTGAAAATCATTCACAACGAACTGAGCTTTGCCAAAGTCGAGTACCCGCTCATTCTGGGGCATGAAGGCGTCGGCGAAGTCGTCGAAGCCGGCCCGCAGGTGCGGC
>CALBCO010000020.1 GCA_937927265.1 uncultured Verrucomicrobiae bacterium
CAACGTCCCTGTGACCACCACGCGGTCAAAGCAATCCAAGACACCGACAATGTCTTGCTCATAGCGGGTCAGCAACTCTGTCTTCCTGCGGCCAGTATAAAACAAAGATCAACCCCTTGGTACTGGCTCCGCCAGCTTAGGTTTGAACGGAACACTCGACAGTGTCTTGACGTTCGCAATGGACGGGGGCATGCTCCCGGGCGCATGATTGTCACCTTGATCGGCATGAAACATTGCGGCAAGACCACGCTGGGCCAAGCGCTGGCCGCCCGTTGGCAATGCCCGTTTTATGACGTGGACCAGATGATCGAGGAGCGTCATGCCTGCAAGACCGGTCAGCGGTTGACCGTGCGCGAGATTTTTAAGCAGGAAGGCGAAGCGCGGTTTCATGAACTCGAAACGCAAGTCGTCTGCGACTTGTATCTGCGGTTGAGCGACGCGACCGGCCACCACGTGATCGCTGTCGGCGGGCGCACGGCCCTCAACACCAAGGTGGATGAACTGCTGACCGCCCTGGGCGTGATTGTGTATTTGGAAGTCTCGCCAAAGGAAATGTTCGCGCGCGTCCAGCGCGGCGGGTTGCCACCGTTTGTGGATGAGAACGATCCACTCGGCCATTTCGCCAGGCTCTATGAGGAACGCGCGCCGCATTACCGACGGTTGGCCAATCTGACGGTCAATCTGGACGGTCTCAGCCCCGCGGCGGGGCTGGAAAAGTTATGTGGTGAACTTGAGCGAATGGATCAAACGGCGCGCGCGTGAGTTGGGTTTCGACGCGGTGGGCATCACCACCGCTGACCCGCCCCAGCACTTGTCGGAATTTCGGCGATGGTTGGCCGATGGTTTCCATGGCGAAATGCACTATCTGGCCCGCCGGGTGGCGGACCGCGCTGATCCGACGCGGTTGTTGGCGGGCGCGCGACGGGTGATCGTGGTGGCGCGGAACTATGCGCCGATGCCGGAGCGAGTTTCTCAGACCGATGTGAGCCGGCCGCGTTCGGACTACGGTCGTGTGGCTCGTTATGCCCTCGGGCCGGTTGATTACCACGATGCGATGGGGGCACAACTTGAGAAACTGGCCGCGCTGGTGGAGGGGAAATGGTACGTGGATACCGGCCCGGTCTTGGAGCGTGATTTTGCCCAGCGAGCCGGTCTCGGTTGGATCGGCAAACACACCAACCTCATCAGCCGGCAACTTGGTAATTGGTTTTTTCTCGGCGTGGTGCTGACGAAGCTGGAATTGCCGACTGATGCGCCGGCGCGCGAACATTGCGGCAGGTGCACCCGGTGTCTCGCCGCCTGTCCAACCGGTGCGATTGTCGCACCCTACCGGCTTGATGCGCGGCGGTGCATTGCGTATCTGACCATCGAGTTGAAAGGAAGCATTCCGGTGGAGCTGCGACCGTTGATCGGTGATCGGATTTTTGGGTGTGAGGATTGCCTCGAAGTGTGCCCATGGAATCGGTTTGCACGGCCGGTCGTCCGGGTGCGGGATTGGCCGCCGTTGACTGAGATGTTCTCGTGGGATGTCCGGGGGACGGCGCTGGAGCGTTTGGGACGCAGCCGATTGTTGCGCAATCTCTGCGTTGTCCTCGGCAACCGAGGCGACCAGGCGGCGTTACCGGTTCTCGAGCGCGCCTGTCAGGACGCCGATCCGTTGATCCGGGAACATGCGGCGTGGGCCAGGGCGCGGATTAGTGTTGGCCCGACGCCGCTGCGAGGCTACAGTGTGGCAACAACGGAGGAAACCAATGAAACGTGACTGGAATCGTATGCTCGTGTTGGTGATGTGGGGGTTGTGGGTGAGCGTGCCCGGCGCAACGGCCGGGCTGCGGATGTACAGCGAAGGCGGCGCCCACTATACCGTGTTGGCCGGCGACGCCATTTATTTCGAGCTGAATCTGAATTGTTGGGGGCCGAACTGGGCATATTTTTCCATTCCCGGCAGCGCCACCGTGGTCGAAGGCACGCGGGCGTTGACTCAAACAGCGAAGATCAGCGGCACGGAACATTCCGTCCGCTTGCAGCATCAAGCCCGGCAGGCCTCGCCACGCCAAGTCGCCTTGCGCTACGAGCTGACGCCGACGGCCACCACACCGCTGACGCAAATCAGTGTGGCGGTCAAACCGGCCGCGGAGTTTTTCCGTGACACAGTGGCCATCGTGGAGTTGGCGGATGGGAAACGCCAGGAATTGCCGTTGCCGTTTCGCTTGGGGAATGTCGCGCCGAATGTGCAGGCGTTGGTCTTTCAGGATCGGGCGGGGCGTGAAACGCGGCTGACGATTCAACCGCCGTTGCCGCTCAGTCTGTATGGCGAGGGACGGATTGAATTGGCGACGGGCCGTTTGGAAACCGACAAACCGGCCGCGGCGGAAATCACTTTATCTTGGTCGGAGGACACGCAGTTTTTTGCCGACGATGCCGCCAGCGTCCAACGCGATGACACGGCGAACTGGTTTCCGTACCCGGTTGGTTCCGCAGGGGTGCCGGTGGATTTGAGCTTTCTGAATCGCGACCGGCAGGGTCGGTTCATCCCGGCGGGGGCGCATGGGTTTGTCCGGGTGAAGGGGGATGGGTTTGAGTTTGCGGACGGCACGCCGGTGCGGTTTTGGGGGGTGAACTGCACGGCCGCTGCGGTGCTGGGCTCCGAGCAACGCGCGGTGCAATTGGCCGAGCGCTTGGCGCGGTTGGGATGCAATGTCGTGCGGTTACATCATCTGGATAGTTGGGCCAACCCGATTATTGACTACGATCATCCCGACGGCACGACGCAGAACATGAATCCGCGGGCGCTGCGGTTACTGGATCGGTTTGTGTTCGAGATGAAACAGCGGGGCATCTACACCGTGCTTGATCCGTGGGTGCAACGCTGTTTCAAGCCCGGTGACGGTGTGGCGGATTATGGCCGGCTCGGCCGACGCGACAACTTCGGTTTGCATCCGTACATTTATTTTGATGCGCGGATGCAGGAGTTGATTCAAAAACAGTGGGAACAGGTCTGGACGCATGTGAACGAGTTCACCGGTGTCGCCTACAAGGATGAACCGGCGATTGCGTTGACGGAAGTGATCAATGAAGGGTTGTTGACGAGTCTGAGCGGAGTGACACAGCCGGTGTATCAGCAGCGGCTGCGGGAACGCTACGAAGTGTGGGCCAAAGAAAACCATGGCCTGCCGTGGGAGGCAGCCAAAGTCATTGAGCAAAACTACGGCCGCAACAACATCGCCTTCATGCGACATTTGCACGAGTCGTTTTACCGTCAGTCTTACGATTTCATGCGCCGCATCGGCATTCGCGTGCCGATCACGATGAACAACTGGTCGCATTGGACGTGGATCGTGGCGGCCCAAGCCGCAGGTGATTTCATGGATTTCCATCATTACTACGGCGGGGACATGGTCGGCCCCGGCGCCAAGCTGGGTGGGCATTGGGTGCAACATGCGCCGCACGTGCCGGGCACGCCGTTTGGGAAGTTTGCCGCCGTGGCCTTGCCGGGCAAGCCGGTGATGTCGAGTGAATGCGGGCACAATCCGCCCGCGACCGATCGGGCCACCTATTTGTTGGGTCTGGCGGCGGTCGCCTCGTTCCAAGGCTGGGATGCCTTTACGGGGTATGCGTACAGCCAAAGTCCGTCGCCGACCGAGACGTTGGGTGCGTTTGAGTGGGAAAGTGACCCGGCGATGATCGCCAGCTTGGCGGCCGGCGCGCTTGTGTTTCGTCGCGGCGATGTGCAGCCGGCACGAGAGAAAGTTGTTTTTCAAATCACGGAGGATGAATTATTCGCGTTGCGCTGGGAAGACGAAGGGCGCAAACAATACTGGAACACCCCCGGCTTCAACGCCAACATCGAACGGCACAAGATGCTCGTCTGCCTTCCCGGTCAAGATCCAGCCGTTCACAAGCCGTTGGAAATTCTCGATGTGGAACGAGCTGTGACCTACTCATTGCCGGACACGGAACTGCGCAGCGATACCGGAGAATTGTGGCGTGATTGGGCGGTGGGGGGCGGCACGTTGGACACACCGCGCACGCAGGCCGCCTACGGCAATTTGGGTCGCGCAGGCCGGGAATGGAAGACGCGCGATTGCGTGATGAAGATCAGCACTCCGGTGGCCACGGTGGCGCTGAGCAGTCTGACTGATGAACCGCTGCGTCGCTCAGGCAAACTCTTATTGACCGCGGTGGCGCGCGCGCAGAATACCGGCACGTCCTTCAATCTGGCGCGCAATCGAATTGTCGCGCCCGGTCGCGCTCCCGTTCTGGCCCAGCCGGTCACTGGTACAATCCGGTTCCAGACCAATCGGGCTGCGTTGACGTTGTATCCGATCCGCGTGGATGGCACACGCGCCGCGCCTGTGCCCATCCCGGTCCAACGGGGCGAAGCAACCTTGGAGTTGCGCGCCGAGTACCAGACGATCTTTTACGAAATCGAAGCCCGCTAGTTCGAGTTCGTCAGTCAAAAAGCCGCTGGGTTTGATCGGCAGGCAGTGACGCCCCTGTATTCCGCAGTTGAATTGGCGTGGG